>JAFTXD010000158.1 GCA_017461775.1 Lachnospiraceae bacterium | reverse complement strand
GGGATATGGTATGGGGAATTGGGGCAGACTCCGACATTTAAGACTTTCTAGGATTACTGCACAAGGGGAATCAAAGGCGACGCGTCGGAGTCAATGCGCGTCCGTGCGCAGTGACTCCTAATCCGGGCGTCCATGCCCGGATTCCGCTGATTATGGAGCAGTAATCCAAGAAACTCTAAAATGTCTTCATATGCCCCAATTCCCCATACCATATCCCCTGCCCCATCCACCTTCGCCCCGGCTTCTTCACAAAGTAAAAAGGACCATTACCGTGGTAACAGTCCTTTCTCATCTTACAGTCTTGTTTCTACAAAAATATCATAAATTGCTTTGATAGCAATTTCAAAATCGTCGTTCTCCACACCGATGATGATGTTCAGCTCTGAAGAACCCTGGTCAATCATCTTGACATTGACATTCGCATGGGCAAGTGCAGAGAAGATACGACCTGCAGTACCTCTTACAGACTTCATACCACGGCCTACTACTGCGATTAATGCAAGGTCAGCCTCGATATCAATCACATCCGGATTTGCCAGTCTGTGAAGTGCGCCAACTACATTCTGCTCCTTATGCATGAATTCATCCTGATGTACAAATACGGTCATGGTATCGATACCGGAGGGAACATGCTCGAAGTAGATGCAGTTATACTCGAATGCCTGTAATACTTTCCGGCCAAATCCGATTTCGGAGTTCATCATCTCTTTTTCAATATTTACGGAACAGAAGCCCTTCTTACCTGCAATACCGGTAATCACATACTTGGACTTCTGACAGGTGCTTTCCACAATCCAGGTACCATTGTCTTCCGGAGCATTAGTATTACGGATATTAATAGGAATACCCATCTGACGTACCGGGAAGATGGCATCCTCATGAAGCACGGTAAAGCCCATGTAAGAAAGCTCACGCAGTTCGCGGTAGGTAATCACCTCAATGCCCTTAGGATCCTTAATAATCCTTGGATCTGCAATGAGAACACCGGATACATCGGTCCAATTCTCATATACATCTGCCTTAACAGCCTTCGCTACGATAGAACCGGTGATATCACTTCCTCCTCTGGAGAAGGTTTTAACCGTACCGTCCTCATATGCACCATAAAAGCCCGGGATTACAGCAGCTTCACATTTCTCTAATCTTGCAGATAACACTTCATTGGTCTTGTCTGCATTAAACTTACCGTCCTCATCAAAGAAAATCACGGTAGCCGAATCAATAAACTCAAACTTCAGGTATGCAGCCATGATGATACCGTTTAAGAATTCACCACGGGATGCTGCATAATCCTTACCTGCCTTTGCCTTGAAATTCTTCTCTACGGTAGCAAATGCCTCTTCTAAGGATAAATCCAACTTAAGACCATCGATAATCTCCTGATAACGAGCCTTGATCGCCTTCATTTCATTACTGAAATCCTTACCTGCTTCTGCCAAAGCATAGCAACTATAAAGCATATCTGTTACTTTAATATCATCCGGATATCTCTTACCCGGTGCAGAGGGAACTACGAATTTTCTCTCCTTATCTGCGCGGATGATTGCGCCTACTTTTTCAAACTGCTCTGCACTTGCCAGAGAGCTTCCACCGAATTTAACTACTCTTCTCATAATACTACTCCTAAATTATTGTTTATGTATATTATAGCTGTAAAAACGTATCAATCAGCTTATGTCCCACCGGTTCAAAATTGCCGGAGGCCTTACCATCTTCCTCCGTATAATCCCACTCCTTGGAAAGAAGATTGGTGGAATCATAAAGCATATACGGTACATTGTCCGCTGTGTGGGTACGGCAACGGATTGGTGTGGGATGGTCGGGAAGAACAAGGAGACGGAAGTCCACGCCTGCATTTTCCAGCTTCTCCACTACAGGTCCAATCACCTTTTCATCCAAATACTCAATGGCCTGTACCTTACGCTCTACGCTACCCTGATGACCCATTTCATCAGGTGCCTCTACATGAATATATGCGAAATCATACTCCTCGTCAAGCAAAGCTTTCACTGCGGCATCCACTTTTCCGGCATAATTGGTGTGAAGACCACCATTGGCACCGGGTACCTCAGCAACACCCATACTTGCTCCCACAGCGATACCTTTAAGTAAATCTACTGCGGATACCATCATACCCTTTTTCCCTGTCTTCTCCTCAAAGGAGGATAACAGCGGCTTGGTTCCGGCCCCCCAGAACCAGCAGCAGTTGGCAGGATTTAATCCCTGCTTCTTTCTTTCTACATTTAAAGGGTGATTTTTCAAAATCTCATAGCTCTTTTTCATCATGGCACGAAGCACTTCGTCCTCCGGCAGATACTGACCGATGGTCTGACCAAGTACATCGTGGGGTGGTGTCAGCTCCACTACCTGCCCCTTATCCCAGATAAGACAGTGACGATAGCTGGTACCTACATAGAACTGGTAGGTCTCATTTGCCAGCTCCTTTGCCACTTCCTTAAGAAGCACTGCACAATCCTCGGTGCTGATCTCAGAAGAGCTGTGGTCAATAATGGTCAATTCCTCAAAAGGAACACCCTCTTCGGAAATGGTTACGATATTGCAACGAAGTGCGATGTCCGTATCCTTCATAGGCACGCCAATGCTCAGCGCCTCCAGTGGAGAACGTCCGGAATAATACTTCTTCGGATCATATCCCATAACGGAAAGATTGGCGGTATCAGAGCCCGGCTTCATACCGTCGGGAATGGTATGCACCATACCTACCTCTGACAGCTTACTTAATTTATCCATATTGGGAGTATTGGCATAGGCAAGGGGGGTTTTATTACCCAACGCCTCGATGGGTTCGTCTGCCATACCATCTCCCAGAACTACTACATATTTCATAATATTGCACTCCTCAATAACTTACTTTTCTACACGGATTCTGATAAATACCTTATCGCCCAGAGCCTCAAACTTCTCTGCAAAATCCTTTTCCTTCATTTCCTGGGTGAAGTATCCGAAGTCATCTCTGCCTTCGATAACCACCTCTTTACCACCCGGGAACGCTGCCAGAACGTCAGCCTTTGCTTCCGCCTTTGCACGTACGAAGAAGCTTCTGGAAACCTCAGAAATATCCACCAGCTTTGCTTCCTCGCTGTCCCAGAATACCGGTACGTTATTTCCTAAGTTTCTTGCACACTCTACCACATCACCTACCACTGCACTTGCGGTAGGAAGCTTTCCTGCACCGCGGCCGTAGTACATGGAGTCGCCCAGCATATTGCTGCGAACGAAAACGCCGTTAAATACATCATTTACCATATATAAAGGATAATCCGCGGAAATCATAAACGGTGCTACCATAGCCAGTGTTCCGTCCTCGGTATTCTTGCTCATACCGAAAATCTTCACTGCCATGCCTGCAGCCTTTGCATATACAAAATCATCTGCGGAAATACGGGTAATACCCTCGGTGTAGATGTTTTCATACTTCACATTCTTACCGGTCATCAGGGAAGAAAGAATGGCAATCTTACGACATGCATCATAGCCTTCCACGTCAGCCTCCGGATTGCGTTCTGCATAACCAAGCTCCTGTGCCTTTGCAAGCACCTCACCAAAATCCGCACCCTCTTTATCCATCTTGGTCAGAATATAATTAGTGGTACCGTTTAAAATACCGGTAATGCTTTCAATCTTTTCTGCGGTAAGGGCATTGTTAATCGTACGGATGATAGGAATACCACCGCCTACACTTGCCTCAAACATGTAGTTACAATTGTTTTCCTTTGCAATGGCAAGAAGCTCCGGTCCGTGATTCGCCACCAGCTCCTTGTTGGAGGTACATACGCTCTTACCCTTTGACAGCGCAGCCTTGGTAAAATCATAAGCAGGCTTTACACCACCCATGGTCTCGCAGATAATCTGCACTTCCTCATCCTCTAAAATAATATTAAAGTCATGCACCACCTTATTCTCATAAGGGTCACCGGGGAAATCTCTAAGGTCCAGAATGTGCTTTACAAAAAGCTTCTCACCGGCTCTTTTGCTAACCACTTCATTATTCTGCTCGATAACCTCTACAACTCCGCTACCTACGGTACCATATCCTAAAACTGCTACTCCAACCATATCTTATTCTCCTTTTGGGGTTAATTTTCTTTTATTCTCTATTCTTTCGCCAAAATCTTGACGTGATGAACACCTTTTTTATTTTCCATTTCCTCAATCATCTTGGACACATCCGTGGTACTTTGCAGTATCTGAATACTGATACTTAAGGATGCAATCCCGCCTATGGGAATACTCTGATGAATGGTCAGGATGTTGGCATGGGCATCAGCGATGGTCTTAAGCACATCGGACAAAAGCCCCGGCTCATCATCCATCCGGAAGGTCAGGGTAATGGTGGTTCCCTGTACATTGTCCCGGAACTGGAAAATATCATCCTTATACTTATAAAACGAGGACCGGCTGATACCCACAGCATCCACCGCATCCTGTATGGTTTCCACCTTTTCGGACTCCAAAAGTTCCTTGGCTTCCACTACCTTTAGAAGAACCTCCGGTATGGCCTTCTTGGTTACTACATAGTATTTTGCTTTTTCCATAACACTCTTTTCGCTCTTATGTTTTTCTGAAACGGACAGTTGTTTGTCACTGAAAGATAGTTTAGCACACTAAATTGTCGAATGCAAGGGCAAAATATACAAAATTCTCCAAAAGAAAGACATCTGTTTTCGTCAGAAAGACATCTGTTCCAAAAATATGTACAAAAAAAATAATATAAGAACCCCACAAGAGTTCCGATACAGTAGCAAGTCACTCTTGTGGGGTCCATATATTATTTTCTATTCTACATATTTTATTAAATCAAAGGATACTTGTCGGTCAGCTTCTGTACGATAGCTCTAGCCTCGGCAACCTTCTCTTCGCCACCCTTGATTACCATAGCGATAGCTTCTGCAATCTGGTCCATATCCTCGGTATTCATACCACGGGAGGTAACTGCAGGAGTTCCCAGACGAATACCACTGGTCACAAACGGACTCTTAGGATCGTTAGGAATGGTGTTCTTATTTGCAGTAATATGAGCTTCATCCAAAAGCTTCTCCACTGCCTTACCGGTCAAATCATAGTTGGTCAAATCTACTAACATTAAGTGGTTGTCAGTACCACCGGAAACAATCTTGATTCCTCTGTCAAGAAGTCCCTTTGCAAGAGCCTGCGCATTTGCTGCCACGTTCTGCTGATAGGTCTTGAACTCATCGGATAATGCTTCCTTAAAGCAAACGGCCTTTGCTGCGATGACATGCATTAAAGGACCACCCTGGATACCCGGGAAGATTGCCTTGTTGAAATTGAACTTATCTGCTGCTTCCTTATTGCAAAGAATCAAACCACCTCTAGGTCCGCGAAGAGTCTTGTGGGTAGTAGTGGTAACTACATCTGCGTAAGGAATTGGGCTTGGATGTACACCGGCAGCTACAAGACCTGCGATGTGTGCCATATCTACCATGAGAACTGCGCCAACCTTATCAGCGATTTCCCGGCATCTCTTGAAATCAATGGTACGAGCGTAAGCAGATGCACCTGCGATAATCATCTTAGGCTTGCACTCTACTGCGATTCTCTCCATCTCATCGTAGTCGATAAATCCATCGTCATTTACACCATAAGGAACGATTTTGAAGTACTTACCGGAAATATTTACCGGTGAACCATGAGTTAAATGTCCGCCGTGGTCAAGGTTCATACCCATAATGGTATCACCAGGCTGGCATACCGCGAACTGTACTGCAAGGTTTGCCTGTGCACCGGAGTGTGGCTGAACATTTGCATAATCGCAGCCGAATAATTCCTTTGCTCTCTCGATGGCAAGATTCTCCACCACGTCTACACACTGGCATCCGCCGTAATATCTCTTTCCAGGATAACCTTCCGCATATTTATTGGTAAGAGGGCTACCCATAGCAGCCATCACTGCCTTGCTTACCCAGTTCTCAGAAGCAATCAGCTCAATGTGACTGTTCTGTCTGTTCTGCTCGTCCACAATCGCCTGAGCGATTTCCGGATCCACTAACTTTACGTCTTCTAATGAATACATATTTGTTCCTCCCGTATTTTAACATATGTTTTGGCACTTTACCACGTTAAATTACCAATATTATAACACAGGATTTGGAGATTGCAAGATTAAGTTTCATAATTTATAATAGGAAAAGAGTAACATGAGACTTTAGAACCATTCCTATACTTTATTACTAAGGAGCATTCAACAATGTATCATATTATCGTTAATCCGGCATCCCGCTCCGGCAAGGGTATCCGTTTGTGGGAGGATCTCATCGTTCCCTGCCTTGCAGAGCAGAACATAAAATATACCGCCCATTTCTCCAAGAAAATGGGCGATGTGGCAAAGCTGGCCGCAGAAATTACCAAAGATGCCGGCCCGGAGAATCCGGTGAATCTGATTTTCTTCGGCGGTGACGGCACCTTCAACGAGGCCCTGCAAGGAATTTCGGATTTCCGCTACGTGACCATCGGCTACGTGCCCACCGGCTCCAGCAACGACCTGGCTAGAGACCTTGGCATCTCAAAGGACCCTGCCCAGGCCTTTCGCCAGATTTTTACGAAAGGTCGATTACATACCATGGATCTTGGAGAAGCCATTTTAGGAGATGGCAGCGTCAGACGCTTTGCCGTCAGCTGTGGTATCGGCTTCGATGCCGCCGTCTGCGAAGAGGTAAATCGTTCCGCCTTTAAGCGGGTTTTAAACAAAATCGGTCTGGGTAAGCTGGCATACCTTAGTATCGCTGTGAAAAACCTTTTTGCTGCACCTTCTGCCACCTGCAAGGTACTTCTGGATGGCAATAGGGAAATTGAGCTGAAAGACTTTATTTTCCTGGCGGCCATGAATCACCGCTACGAAGGCGGCGGTTTCAACTTCTGCCCGGGTGCCAACTACTGTGACGGTATCATGGATATCTGTACTGCCGCAGGAATCTCCAAGCTGTTGATTCTCTTTGCACTGCCCACCGCCTTTTTCGGAAAACACTACATGTTTAAAGGCATTTATGGATACCAGTGCTCGGATATGACCATCCAGTCCTCCATCCCCCTGTGGGTTCACACCGACGGTGAAGTCATCGGTCAGACGGACAATTTAAAAATCACCTGTAAAAAGCAGGCCATTCAGATTATTTACTAAAATACAAATCGCTTAGAAACCAATTGTTTCTAAGCGATTTTTCTTATCCGGTAATTCCGGAACGTTCCACACTTTGAATAAAGAATTTCTGTCCTACCAAATACACCAGCGCAATGGGAAGTACCGCCAGCATCGCACCGGAATTGTTATAAGCAACCACCAGTGAGCTAAGCTCTCCTCCATTAACATTATTTACGGCATTCGCCATCAGCTCTGTATTACGCATATACAGTGTGGTGTTGGTGGTGTCCGTCCATTGCCAGGCAAAGGCAAATAAGAACACTGTCACCATCAGCGTCACCGCATTGGGCAGCATGACCTTGAAAAATGTCTTAAATACATTACACCCATCCACATAAGCCGCTTCCTCCAGCTCCTTCGGCATGTTCTTAAAAAACTGCCGGAACATGAAGATAAACAAACCATTCTTAATTCCCAGTCCTGTCAGTGCCAGCACAATTCCCGGCCAATAGGTATTAATCAGATTTAACCCGCCATAAAAGAAGCGGAACCGGATGTACATGGGCATAAATAATGTCTGGGGCGGCACCAGAAGCTCAAAAATAACCAACATAAATAAAAATGTATTTCCCTTGAACTTAATTCTGGCAAGTCCGTATCCTGCAAGCGCGCTGACAACTACCTCAATCAGCGCAATCAGTCCTGAATATAGCACCGTAGTAATCAATGTTTTCTTGTAATTCATCTGCTCCAGAATCGTTGTAAGGTTATCCAGCGTAAAGTACTTTGGAATATAACGAACCGTAGGGTCCAGATAATCCGGATAACTCTTAAAGGTATTGAACACCTTGACAATATATGGATAAATAATCATAAAACACAATCCAAGCAGGATACCGAATCGGATGAGCGACCACATAAATCTGGCAACATCTCTCATCTGTGGTTTCTTAAAGCCTTTTTTGTTTTTCACAAATGAAACTCGCTTAGTCAATGTAAGTTATCCTCCTTGAAATTATCGTTGACGAAATCGCCAGGAACACAAGTACAATCAGGAAGTAAATCCAGGAAAGCGCAGCCGCATACCCCATTTTTCCACTGTTAAATGCCTGTGACTGAATATAATCCACTACCCCGTATACCGGATTGGTGAAGGTGTCAATAATGGTATACACCACGCAAACCAGTACATTGGGCAGCAGCAGAGGAAACGTAATCTTCCAGAACTCCTCCCACTTGGTGGCTCCTTCCATCTTTGACGCCTCAAAAATGGAGGGATTAATTGCCTGAAGAGCAGAGATAAAGATAATAATCTGCACTCCGGAGGAATTTACAATATTCTGAATATTACCTACCACTCCCATAACCAGATTGGTTGCAAACGCCGGCAGCCCCATGCCTGCCATGGCGGATTCCAAATGAAAGAAGCCTCTTAACCCCATTTGCCCAAAAGCGGAACCGCTGCTGTCTGTTGCAATCTCCATGGTACTATATAATGCATTAGCACCTTCCATCTTGGCAACAATACCGGTCGTCAGAATTACCGGCATAAAGAAAATCATACGGGCAAGTCCTCTGCCCTTGAACTGCTGATTCAGCACATTGGAAATGAAGAAACTGAATAAGATAATAACCACCGTATCCAGGACAATTCCCTTGGTTGCCGTTGCCAAAATCAGTCTAAACTCCGTATCTACCATAAATGCATCCACGTAATTCTGCCACCCTAAAAAGGTCTTTTCAATTCCACTGAATTCCACGGTGACACTATTAAAGGAATAGATCAAGGAATTTGCAATGGCAGGGATAAATATAAAGATTGCGCCAAGTATCACCGGTAGCAGAAAAATATATCCGGACAGTTCCCGCTTGGTAAATAATGCTTTTTTTCTACCTTTTTTCATTCTCAAATGACCTCCATTATTTCCCAGCCACCATATATGACATAGGACTGACAGTACCATCCTTACTCTCATATACTTGGTCACCATAATTTACGTATACTCTGGTGCCATCCTCATAAGTGACCATGTTCACATCCTCCGTAATACGCTCATGACTGTAGATACGGCAATCCTCCAAAGCTCCCAGGCTTTCCTTACGCTCCCTGTAGCTTTCCACAATATAATCCAGCCACAACTCATAGGTTACCGAGAATAAATCTGCCTGGTCCGTATCTTGCAGCTCCAGCTGATTTGCATGCATTAAAAGGAAATGATATCCTGCACCACTTTCCACTGCCTGCAGCAGACTCTTATCCGGATTATTTTCCTGATTAATACTATCACAGGTAAAAGGAATATTTCCCTTCAGCACCATTCCCACAAAAGGAATGGAATAGCTCTCCAGCCTCTGATGGCTGCTGGATGTGGGCACATTTGTCAGACTGTCTGCGTATGCCAGAGCATACTCATTGGCCCCATCAAGCTTAAGCGCAAAGCCGGCCTCTGACAGCATCCCCAGCAGCTCCTCCTGATAAATCCTTGCCGTGTTGCGGGTCATACCCTCATTCACATCATAATTACCGCACAGAATACTTCCCACACTTGATAAATACAGCTGCTCAGAGGAAAGGTCATATTCCTTGATAAAGCTCTCCGCCGTCTCGCAATAAAGCTTGGGAGAAACCAGATAAGCAGCTCCGCTGTAGCTTCTGTTTAAGCTTGCCGGATTCAGTTTGGAAAGAAAAGCTGTACTTTTCTTCAGATACTGCACAACATCATCGGAATCGGTAATGCCATTGCCTTTTTCATAAATCTTGATAAAATCCACTGTTGCCGCCAGCTTGGTATCCATCTGAGTAAGCTTTTCCTGCAGTTCATTAAAGCCCTTTTCCCCACCAAGCTTTGAAGAAACCTTCACCTTGGAAGGGCTCTTATAGTAATATCCGCCATTCATCATCGCCTTATAAATCAAGGACAAATCATCCACCCCCTGCTCCTTCAGCAGCGAGGTAATCTCATAGGCATCCTCAAAATCCGTAAGCACATATTCCGAATCAATGGGTACGCCAATATAATTAACCGTCTTGTCAATGCTTCCGATTAGCTCAATATCCACTGCCGGTGCCGCAGAATCTGCTTTGTCGGCAAACACGCCCTTTTGGGTCAGATACTGTGCATAATACCTTGCCATTGCAGAATAGTCAGAATCCTCTCCCGACATCATATGATAGCGCACTACGTAGTCCGCATTTGCGGGATTTTCATAAAAGGCATAGGACACACCCTCTACACCGAAATCGTCGATTATCTCATATTCAAAATAAGGATAAAGCAAATTGTAACCAAACTTTGACTGCTGCACCTGGGCTGTCACGCCACCCATTGCAGCACCATTCTCCACTACGGCAAAAGTGGCATATTCATTACTCTTTACACCAAATACCGGAAAGCTTGCCGATAATCCCAGCTCCGAATAATCGGAATAGTCCAGACCATAATCATATCCATAGAAGGATACGGACATATTGGTCATGGAATTATTGGAGATTCCATTCTCCACTATACATCCACTGCCATCCGGCACAAAGAGATATCCCTCCTGAGTATAATTGGATGCTGCAAAGCATGGGAGAAGATAGATTCTTGTCAAATACTCTTTTCCGGACACATATACATCCGAAATATCACATTTTACAACCAAATCCATACCTTCCAGAGAATAGGTCACGGTAATTTCAAAATATGTAAAATCCAAATCCCCCTTTAAGGAGCCGATTTTCTCCGCCTCCGCAATTTTTTCTTCCTTGGTAATTCCTAAAATATCGTAAACCTCTGCAATCTTTTCAATTACATTATTGACCTTTAAAGGCTTTACAATATAAATGATTCCCAGTTCCGGAAGATTGGGGTAAGTTTCTGTATAGGAAGCCTTATCCAGCTCGGACAGCTTATCATATACAATCTTAGTATAGTTATTTACAAAATCGCGATAGTCCAGTCGGCTGATTTCACCGGCATCCATCATCTCATTCAGCTTTGCATCATACTTGTCATAGGTTTCCTGTGTCAGCGATGCAAAAACTGTGGACTGATCAAAGTTAGTTCCCAGTCCGTAGGTAACCGTTACTGTATTATCCTCGTTTACCTCCATCCAGATCTGGTCCTTAATAGAAGACTTCGCGTCCGGATAAGAGCTCATTTTAAATTTCGCCAGGTCCGTGGTGTAATACTCAATCATCACCTGACTTTGCAGTGTCTTCTTTACCGACTCCGGAATGGTATTATAGTCTGCTGTGGAAAGATTATATACCTCATTGGAATAACGGACGGAACCATCGGTTTTGTTATATACCGCAAACTGAAAATCTTCCCCAAAATACATGGCAAGATACTCATTTTCAATAGCAAGCTCCATACCGGACAATTCCCTGGGCAGTTTACCGGTATACTCACTACTACTTTCCGGCAAAATAACAACCTGTTCCTCCGGTGTATAATCATCCCGGATTTCATTATTGGCTGCCTCCGTCAGACCACAGCCGCCAAGTCCCATACACATCATAAGCATCGCGGTTAGGACAAACCATTTATTCTTTTGTTTCATCATATTCCTAATCTCCTTAACCGCTTTATCAATACTTAATTCTCAGATATATCTCTTCAATGATAATGCTTGCAAATACGATTACCTGCTGAAGAAGATTCACAAACAAAATCAATAAACAAGCCATTGCCATCATTGCAACAAAGGTTGCAAAAATAACAATCAACGCCCGAAACAGGGTATACTGATGGGTTACAATCTGACTGACCAATAAAAGGAACGCACACCAGAAGGTCGCCAGAAGACCAAACACCGCATAAAAGGTAGCCTCTCTCTGCACAAAGAAATTGCTCAGAAAAATCATAGGGATATGAATAAGGATATATGGAACCAGCGCATAAGCGGTGGCAGTACATATATCATACATAGTTCCCTTTCCGTCACTTAAGCAGGTAAGTCCCCAGTTTCCAACGCAGAAAAGTGCCATAACCCCCAAAGTTCCCCAGAAGGTGGAAAACATATTATAATCCACATTTTTTCTTCCGCCAAAGATATATCCGGTAAATAAATTCTCTGCTACGAGAACCAGATTAAACAGGACAAAAATCACAATTGCAGTTCGCAACGAGCCTCTTTTTTCATGCTTCAAATCCCAGTAAGCATCGAAAGGATGCAGGGTTAAATACAAAGCAAATTTTAATTCCTTAAAAAGATCTGCCATTATTCATCCTCCCTTCCGCGACGATGGTAAGTCTCACCCTTGATGTAACATGTAACTCTGCGAGTCACTGATGCCAGCGTCAGAATGACAACGAGTAATATGATAGCAATAAACATAAGCGGAAATATACTACCTGCCTGCTGCTTTCTCAAGGTTTCCTTTGTGTCCGAGTATTTCTCCGTCTCATCCGCATTCATATAATACTCCATTGCCTGTTCATAATTACCGGCGGAATATTCAGAGTTTCCAAGTCCTACATAAGCGTAGTCGAAATTAGAATTTCGCTCTGCCACCTTTCGCCAGGTTTCATTGGCCAAGTCATAATCACCGCTTACAGAATACCCCTCTGCCTCAATCAGCAGGCTTCCGTAAGTAGTGGGACTGTACATAAGAATCTGTCCAAGACCGGAATCCAGCACATACAGCTTACTTCCCACATAATCCACCGCAATTGGCGTCATCAGCTGTCCCTTCTTGGTTCCCTTACGACAGGAAACATGCAAAAGGATACCATCGGAGTTATAGGTGAACAGCTTTCCATAATAGCTGTCCAGCAGGGTATAAATGCCGTTTTCCCCCAGCGCCACATCCGTCATTTTGGACGGTGTATCACTGAAATACAGCTCTCCTACCGGAGCAAACAATCCCTTTCTCTTTAAAACATCCTTTCCCATGGTGTTCAGCTTCTTAATCGGTGTCACTTTACCAGACATGTCACCATACATAATGACCTGTTCAATCTCTTCTGCCGATACCGAAGAAATGGTACCCCAGATAAAATTCTTTTCATCAATCTTAATATTATTGTACTCTGTGGGCACATAATACTGCATCTGGGCACGCTGCTCGTCCGTTGAGATCTTCCTCAACAGCTTCTCCATGGCAGATACCTGCACGGAAGGGGCTCCCATATATCCGGTGAACTCTCCATCCTTTGTAAACTGCAATAAACCATTATTATTATTTCTGGCAACCACGGATATTCTGCCAGTGGAATCCACTACAATTTTTGTAGGCAAAAAGGAAGTCAGCTTAATTCCCACCAGATTTTCCGGCTTTAAGATTTCCTGCTGCACTTGGGCATCCTCGTTTACAATCAGGATTCTTTTGTTCTCGGTATCTGCAATATACATGGTACCGTCCTCTGCCACATACACGCCTTCCGGCTTCTTTAACGTGGTAGTGCTGCCATCCTTGCAGGTAAATTCCGTATAGATTCTTTCTACGTTAAAGTCCTCGTCAAGCCTTACCACCACACCCTTAATGGAATCCAGGATATAAATCTTATTTGCCTCACTGACAAACATATCTGACGCACTGCTTAAACCTTCGCCGTCCACTTCTATATCCATTAGGGATAAGGATTTTTTATATTCATAAGCATCAGGAATACTGACAGCTCTTCCATTTCTGGAATAAATGTATGCTGATTCCTGAGAATACTCTTCACCGGCATAGCTCACAGAAGTGTTTCCTAATAACACGCACAGAGCAAACGCCAGCCCCAATAGAAATTTTTTCCTCATAGCTTTCTCCATCTCCTGTACATTATTCCTTCATACCTGATGTTGACATTGTCTCCATAACATTGGACTGTGACAGGATAAATACCACAAGGGGTACAAGAATTAAAATAATACTAATTGCCGCACCGACTCCCGCTCTTGCCACACCACCTGTAGCAATCTGGCTGAGGGCATAGGGCAAAGTCTTAAGCTGCTCTGTATATACATAGGGTGATGCACCGGTAGCCCAGAGGTCTCTTACAGAGAATACAATCAGTGTCAGCCATGCAGGCTTAACCAACGGCATAACAATCTGCGTGAATTTCACCCAGTCGTTGGCTCCATCAATCTCCGCACTCTCTAACAGCGACATAGGTATCATCTGGTCCATAAACTGCTTCATCAGGAAAAGTCCCAGCGTATTACTGAAGGCCGGTAAAATATATACCATGTAGGAATCCGTCAGATTCAGTGCATTCATTACCAGGTAATTGGGAATGGCAAGCACCGCACCGCTGAACATCAAGGTTCCCTTAATCATGGAGAATATAAATCTTGAGCCCGGAAAGGTATAGCGGGATAACACATAGGCTGCCATGGATGCAAGGATAATGTGCCCAAAGGTTCCCACTGCGGTAATAAGCACTGAGTTAAAAAGATATCTCTGAATCGGCACCCAGGAATCTGTCATCAAGGAAAACAAATCCTTAAAATTCTTCAGCGTGGGATGCTGGGGCAAAATCGTCGGCGGGAATACCCACAACTCATTTGCCGGCTTCAGCGACATACCGATTGCATATATCAAAGGAATCATCATAATCAAAGTAAAAATGCTGAGTGCCAGAATCATTATCACATCACCGCTTCGGGATCTTGACAGTCTCTTCTTAATCAAATGATGTTTATTCTTATTTTTCATATCTGTCTCCATTCTGTTATCAGGAATTACCGGAAATAACAGCTCTTAGCTTCCGATTTTCTTGATCATCTTCTGCACTGCCGTATTAAGCCCCAACATAATCAGGAATAATACCGTAGCAATAGAGGAGGAATATCCCATTTCGTAACGTACAGTACCATAATCCTCCAAATGCTGCATTACGGTATGCGCACAGTAATCCACACTGGGATTTCCTGCCAATCCTGTAATAATTGCACCGATGGAGAATGCACCGGTTATAGAAATCACCGCACTAAAAAGCATCTGGGGTTTCATCAGCGGCAGCGTAATGTACCAAAGCTCCTGCCATCTGTTTCGGATTCCATCCATGGCACCGGCCTCGTAGTACTCTTTGCCGATACCCTGAAGCCCTGCGATAAAGGACAAAAACGATGTACCAAGACTTCCCCACAATACTGTGAAAATAATAATGGGAACCACATAATCTGCATTTTCCAGCCACTTAATGGGCACAGAAATGAATCCATAATTAATCAAAAATGCATTCAGATATCCCTGGGCATCCGAGCTGAAAATAATCTTAAACACACTGGTCATACCGCCTGCAAGGGACGGTGAATACAAAAGCACCGTAAATACTACACGGACCGCTCTGGGCAATTCATTCATAAACCATGCCATCAAAAGGGACAGTAAATAACCACCCGGTCCTGTAATCAAGGCAAACATCAAGGTATTTCCCAGAGCCTTAATATACAAATCATCTGCCAGAAACAATCTGTAGTAATTCTTAATTCCGATAAAATCCGGTTTCTCCAGCATGTTAAAATCCGTAAAACTGAAATATATGGATACCACTACCGGACACACCGTAAATACAATAAAAAGAAGCAGATAGGGTGCCAAAAATAAATATTTTGTCTTATTTCTCTTAATCTGTTTCCACTGAAATGCAAGATCTGAGCGCACCCTCTGTTTTAAGGTCATCTCCTTCATAATCCACTACTCCAATCCAAACTCGCTACGTTTTACCGTAATCTCTTCCGTAATATTATCCGAATACTTCATCAACTGGTTTCTCGGGTCCTCTCCATTATTGATGACTGCCAGCTTTGCAAAATTCACATTTCGCTCTGTATAATATCCACCCGGGATATTAGGAACGCCTCTGAGATTTGCCAGCTGCTCCAAAAGGCCGATTCTGTCCTTTGCAGACCAAGGCATACGCTTCAGCGCCTCTATATTTGCGGTATTGTATCTTGCAGCCGCACCCATAACCGCCTCCAGCTGACTACCGAATTCATACTGGGCATCCGCATCGGTCCACCACTTCATAAAGGTCCATGCAGCATCCTTGTTATCACTGCTGTTCATCAAAATACATCCTTTGGACGTAGCAGGAGAAACATTGTTAATGCTGCCGTCCGCCTGCTCTACTCCCGGAAGAACTGTCATCGCCCATTTACCCTTAATCTCCGGAGCACTGATAGAAAGCAGATTATACATGGTGTAATCCGCCACACCGATGGGCATCTCTCCGGTTCTGAATCTGTTTTCAAAGCTGTAATCCACGGGCAGACCATACTCCGTATAGAAGTCCGTCCAGAACTTAAACGCATCCAGTGAAACCTTCTCATCCAAGGCACTTGCCCGGTCATCTGCCGTGTAATACTCTCCGCCAAACTGATATAAGAACATGGTAAAGCTGGAAACAATTGCCGGCATTGCAATATTCATGTTCTGAGACTGTAACACGGGCAGAACCTCGATGATGGACTCCCATGTAGTAAGCTGCTCCGGCTCAATTCCCAAATCTTCTAAAATATCCGTTCTGTAAAAGAGCATGTTGTATGACAGGGTTTCCGGAAGGGCATACACACCACCCTCATACTCAAAGGGCTCAATGGCACTATCATAAAACCTGCCTGCAACCTCCTCATAATCCTCAAACAGGGTCAAATCATATACTGCATTTCGTAAGGCAAAGTCCACAGGTACCTGTCCCTGTGTCTGCAACACTACATCCGGACTATTATCCGTAAGGCTGGCCATCAATATGGTATTCTCCGGCACCAGCTGAAGCTCCACATTAATTCCGTACTCCTTGGTAAAATCCTTTAAAATCATTTCATTCAGAGCGGACGCCTGGTCTCGTCCACCGGTGATTCCACTTCCAATCCACACGGTAATGGTCTCCGCATTTTCAATTGTCTCACCGCTTCCCAGAACATTCTCATCCTCTGTAAAGGAATATATCAGCTCCCGAAATCCCTTCATCAGCTTAACCACAAAGGAATCATTACTCTTGTCCACTACCGCAGAAGGCTCCGCAATATAGACATAATCCAGCATAAGCTGATGCTCTCTCACCGTCATAATCCAGTTACCGAAGGTTCCCACCAAATCCCGGAATCTGGTATACTGGCTCGCTATATTGGAGGGCTTGGTATACATCTTTTCCAATACAAAGATTAACTGCTTCAGCTGCGCTGTCAGCGAGTTATTAGCCCCTGTATTCTCTATCATACTGTCATGAATATCCTGAAGCGCCGCAGCATTTACCTTCAGTGCTTCGATCGTTTCTGGCATATAGGTGGCAATCTGATAATCTCTGTCCGTATCGGGCGTTGCTCCCAGCAGGGACAAAAGCTTAATATTAATACTGTTCAGATTCTCCAATACCTCGTCCGCTTCCACCAGGATGTCACACATATCACCGGAGGTCTGCTTTAAGGTAATCTGATGCTCTCCCGCTTCTAAATAAAACAGGTATGGATTTTCCCCGCCAAATTCATTAATCTGCCAATCTTCATCATAATAAAAATGATTATTGGCCGCCTCTTTAAAGGGTAGTTCCCCATCAATATAGAGAGTTCTGTTACTATATACATCCTGGGCATAATTCTGCTTGCCCCGGCAACCGATATAATAAAAGCCACTCCTTGGAATGGTTACATTCCAGCTCAACCACTGTCCCGGATATTTCCATGCAGACCCCGCAACCACATTAATCAGCTTCTCCGATGTGGAATAGGGATGGTTTTTCGTGGAGGTATTGTCATTCTTACCATGAAGGGTGGGGTCACTCTTCTCATCACAGTTTTCTGCCTG
The DNA here is from genome assembly GCA_017461775.1 of Lachnospiraceae bacterium. Classification (GTDB taxonomy): domain Bacteria; phylum Bacillota; class Clostridia; order Lachnospirales; family Lachnospiraceae; genus Acetatifactor. The sequence continues at coordinate 7,003 of JAFTXD010000158.1, read as the reverse complement.
AAGATACAATACGCCTCCATCAAAGGCACCTTCTGCATTAACTGCACCTGCCGATACCCACTCTGCATATACTTCCTCATACGCCTTAGCTTCTATCTTCTCAGAAGACAGTACAATCTCACTGATGGCCATAGGCTCCTTCTGGGACACGATACTAAGGATATGAGTTCCCTCCTCCAGATAGAAATAAAGAGCCTCCCCATAATAACAAAAAGCATCCTTGATACGGCACTTGCTCCAATGTGGCTTTTCCACCTGGTCGGCCCACACCGTAGCGGTTCTGCCTCCTGCCTCGTCATCCGCATAAAATCTGGAAAACTCCACGTTCTTAGCTTCTTCAAAGGGAACCTGTCCATCAATTAAAATATCTCTGACAATGGTACTTCCATAGCCTTCCATGGGATAATATTCCACACTGATGGAATATAGTCCCCCTTTATCTATCACAAATTCCCAACCTACTGTTCCCTGTTCAGCGGTCAGAATTACATTTTCTTTCCCAAAATATTCCGCTACAAGCTCTCCCCCATCCAGTGTTGTCACCTGTGCGGAAGAAATTGTCACTGTCTCATTCTGAAACTCTTTATCTTCATGCTGCTGCTGATAATATCTATAGCTTATTATGTCGGAAGCGCTCATCTTGCTCTGCAGCACTTCCCCTGAATGTGTACTTCCCTGTGTCTCCGCCACCGCTACATTACATGTTCCTGCAAACATTGCTACTGTCAGCGCCAGACTGATTATCCTATTTGCTATTCTTTTCACTGTAAACACACCTTCCTAAAAGCAAGAATACTGGTATACAAGATACCAGTATTCTCACTTACTATATTATTCAAGTGAAGTCAGACCTGAAAATGCTTTAATCTCATCATCCGTAAATGCATAATCATAGATTGCCAATTCATCTAAATAACCGTGATAGTACTCACCGGTACCCCATGGTGCATATCCTACAAAGATGACACCTTCTCCACCGGTAATGTCCGTTGGCTTAAAGCCTTCCGGCATTTCCAGGGAAACAATTTCTCCGTTTGTTGAATATAAGGTATGTGAATTCTCCTTTACAACAAGCAGATACTGCTTCCAGCCATTTGCATCACTTGCCAGACTCACTGTCTGCGCTCTCTCACCATTATTGTTGTATCTCTCAACAGTAACAGAAGAACCAAAGTCAAGAATTGCAAGATACTTCTCATACAAGTACTCCGGTGCATTTCCATCCGGAGCCATAAAGAATGCCCAGTTGGTCATGCTCTTGGTATTTACCGATACAATCACAGAGAACTCATCCTTACCTGCAAGCGGATTATTGCCTGCGGCATCCTGAATGGTCAGGTAATAATTACCCTCATTGTCGTCCATATGTACTGCCTTGCCATTATGTCCTTCATCCACCAGAACCGGTGCTCCGTTAGATGCTACTGCTTCAATTCCGTTAGAGGTAAAGCCTGTTGTCTCATCATCAAATGTAAAGTGAGCAAGTAAGCCATCACTTTCAGGAATTGCAACAAATTCCTTATTCAAATCTGCAAACTTATCCTCCAGAGATGTTACATCTCCTGCAACAGCCTTGTCATACATCGCCTGAATTACCGGCTCGATTTCTTCATAAGCCTCCGCAGGTGTCTTCTCTAATTCCAGAATCGCTTCGTTAACACTTACCAGCTTGTTACCGGATACTACTCTGGATGCATCATACTTATAGTTGTTGAACATAATCTGGAACATCTCGATGGAATCCTCATCAGGAATTCCGTACATCTCCTGATACTCCAAAGCCTCTTCCTCTACGATGGTAAGTCTGTTTGCCATCGCTACCAAAACTGCTGCAATTTCTTCCGGCTTTTCTACACCTTCCATGATGTGGTACATCGGTGCAGAATAGGATGTAGTACAGTAATCATCCGCCTGTGGTCCCATAGGTCCCGGAAGGAGTCCTACATTAAAACCGATATCGTTAACACCCTGAACGAAATACTTCATTTCATTGTAAATCGCACAATAGAACACTGACTCCTGATTGTAGAAGTTTGCATTCGCATAGGATAAATATTCCTTGGAAGAAAGGTTTGCCAGATAATTCAATGCTTCCATGGTGTTGTCGGAAAGACCGGTAAACTGATATCCACCGGTAGCCTCGTCAAGTTCTGCAATAGAACCGTTGTTTGCAAGAACAAACTGAGGAACGATGATTTCCTCTAAGCCGCAGGAAAGAGGAGCTACAGTTCCGTCTGACTGTGCAACGATCTCCGCACAGATTTCTTCAAACTTATCAAAGGTCCATTCACCATTTCTTACCAGCTCATATGGATCCTCAAGACCATACTGTTCTACATAATCCTTGTTAAAGCAGAGAATAGAACGGATAATATCACCGTTATTCTTTCTCATAAAGTTTACACCATACTGCTTACCATAGAGATAACCTAAGTTATTAGCCTCACCCCATGGATTAGTATCCAGCTTGATGATATCTGCAATCTGAGGATCGTTCATATCCATCATAACATTGTAGCCATATACATTGGCTGCATCAAAATGACAATAAGGCATACCCTCATAAATCTCACAATAGGTCTCACCTGCTGCCTTTGCAGTTAACAGCGCGGCTTCAAAATCCGTTCCCTTGTCAGCCTGTGAAATCTCAAAAACACAGTTATAATCCTTCTCAATGGATTCCAACGCTTCCATCAATGCCAGCGTTTCATTGGATGTATCATCTGCATTTGCTGCATAAGTCCAATATGTGGTATTAAACACCTTTAAACGGATGGTTCTTCCTCCCAAATCCATCGGTGTTTCCTCAAAGCCCGCATAATTCTCTTCCTCTGCCGGCTCCTGCGCTCCGTTATCCTGCACCACTTCCTCCTGTGATGCTGCCGCAGAATCCACTACATCCTGCTTAGTGTCTGAACTACCTCCGCATCCTGCCAACAGTCCCATCACTAATGATGCTCCCATCAGAATGCTCAAAACCTTCTTTTTCATGACCCTCCATTCCCTCCTCTTATTTTTGGAGTTTTTGCTTTAGTTTTTCCTAAAGTTATTCATTTTTATGTGAACTATACACAAATCACTTCATAGTATACCTTTCATTTTATTGATATTCAATAGTCATTATTGCATTTTTTAGCATTTTCTTATACATTTTAACCATTTATAAAACACAAGTTCAAAAAAAGAGAGGTGTAAATGTACAACACCTCTCTTTTACTACCTATCTTCTTTTCTTTTTATTCACTGCGTATCCGCCGCTTACAGCAAATGCTGCCAGCACCAGCATCCACCAGTAATTCCATGCCATATCCCCATCACCGGTCTTTGGTGAAGAGAATACTTTGTTCATAATGGTGTCGTCAATGACAATGACGTACTCTGATGCATGGGTAAATGGTAAGTGTGCCATTCCCAGCTCATTAATTTCATCTGCACAGACAAACTGCATGCTGCCGTATGCCGGATTGTAGTAGAACAGGTTCGCAAAGCGTCCCTCATTCTCTGTCTTCACATTGACATTCAGAATCGCGGTCAGACCGAATTCTCCGCTATAATCCAGACTGATATTCATAGAATATCTCTCGCCGGTTACTCTGTTTACCACATTGGCAGGAATGGTACTGCTGCCACTGCTTACACCCAGATTCAGGTCATTTACCTTATCTGCTGTTACACTCAGACCGGTCACGGTCCAGCTGAGGCCACTCTCCATGTGGAATACCAGGGTAATGTCCTTACTCTTGATGTCGTTAAATACATCACCCGGAACAACCTTTGCTCCGTTCATCTCCACATTCACGGTTTCGCCAATCTTGGTTCCGGTAACTACCACACGAATCATCTCCCAGCCACTCTTACTGAAATCCCCCTGAATATAAGGTGTTCCGTAGGAAGGAGTAGTCACTGCCGGCTTCTGGGGTGCTGCTGCTCTGGTGATAGTGATATCTACCGCTTCTACCAGATAATTGCCTGCATCTGCGCCCACATACACTGCGGTAGCAGTCTCCGGCACACCTGTCTCGAGCTGGATATCTGCATCTTCTTCTGCCCACTTCCAGTCCACAGGTAAGGAAATCTGACCTACCGTGGTAACGGTGTGTGCTGCTCTTAAGGTTTCTACCGGCATATTTGGTGCATTCTGCGCCTTAGCAACCTTCACGGTCATCATAAAGGTTACGGTATTGTAATTATCAGCGTCCGCAGGAGTAAATACTACGGCATATTCTGTGGTCTCACTGTCTGCAACCACAGGTGCCATGGTAGCATCCTTCCATGCAAAGCTTCCATCCACGGCAATGTTACTTCCCTCTGCATAAGCTGCCTTACCACCGGTAAATGCTGCATCTGCCAAAGTCTGTCCGTAAGTAATCTGTGCAGCTTCCGGCTTCACATCTACAACTGGTGTTGCCTTTGCTACTTCCACTGCCACGGTCTTTTCTACAGCTTCGTAATTGTTCGTATCCACCGGAGTAAACACTACTGTATACCCATTGTTCTTCACGGTAGGAACAATCGTTCCATCCTTAAAGCTCCAGGTTCCGTCCACATCTACCTTACTTCCGGCTACGGTGTGACTTCCCTTTGTACCAACTAAAGTAACATCTGCCAAAGTCTTCTCCGGGTTGTAGATACTTACGCCTACTGCCGGTAAAGTCACAACGGGAACCGCCTTCTTTACAGTGATAGTCACGTTGCCGGAAAGCTCTGTATAGCTTGCAGTATCCTTCGGAACAAATTTCCACTGAGGAGTCGCCTCGCCTGCAGTAAATACGGTATCTGGTGCCACCCAGCTAAGAGTACCCTCTACCACATCGGTAGTACCATCTGCCACAAACACTGCGGTGGTGCCGTCTAATGTAAGGTCACTTAACTTCTGTCCATAGATCAGCTCATTGGTACCCTTTACCGTCACCTCGGTGCCGGCCATTAAGGTGGTAATAAACTTGTCGGTAATCTTAATAACTACCTTAATACGAATATCTTCATAATTCTTACTTGTTACAGTTACTGTCAGAGTGGTGGTATCACCGGCATTTGCGGTAGCTGCCACCTTATAGGTCAGCTTACCATCTGTAGATACTGTTTCCTCCAGCATATATGCTGCTGCGTTCTCTGCCAGTGTATATCCAGCCGCCCCAATTTTCTCGGGAAGAAGCGCTGCTAAATCAATACTTACCGTCTGGTCACTGCTGCCCGCGCTGTATACATAATACTTCTCCACGTCTGCGATAGCAGGTGCTTCCGCCTTTGCCACAGTGTATCCCTTTGTCACGGTACCTGTGAAATTATCCTTACCCTTTATAGTCAGGGTATAATCACCAGCATCCGTTGCCTTATTGCCGGTCAGCTCGTAATCCGCTGCTTTAAGTGTCAATCCATCCACAGTTACACTGCTGACGCCCTGTGTCTGCTCACTGCCGTTATAGGTAAGTGCACTGCCAAGTACTACCTGTGCTCCGGTAATATCCTTTGGTGCAATACTCCAAGCCTTCTTCGCTGTTCCGGTAAAGTTTCCATTCGCAGTAATGATTACTTCATAATCGCCTGCATTTGTTGCCTTATAACCACTTGCATCATAGGTGATGGTCAGTCCGTCCACCTTACCTACGGTGTAATCTAAGGTCTGCTCAACACCATTATAGGTAAGAGCTTCACCCAAAGTAACTTCTACTCCGGTAATATCTTTCTTTGCAATGCTCCACTTTGCGGTAGCACTGCCAGTGAAATTACTATTTTCTGCTGCGGTTACCGTTAAAGTATAATCGCCTGCATTCAAAGCTGCATCTCCGGTAACCACGTAATCTGTGGTAGTCATGGTCATGCCATCTGTACTGATGCTGCTTATGCTCTGCGTCTGGGTCGCACCATTATAGGTCAGTGCTTCCCCTAAGGTAACCACTGCATCAGAGATATTCTTCTTTGCAATACTCCATGGAATATCCACGCTGCCTTCAAAGTTGCCGTTTCCGGTAACAACCATGACATAATCTGTAGCATTAGTTCCCTTATTATTACTTACATTAAAGGTTACCTGTAAACCATTACATTTTACAGATTTCACTTCCTGGGTCTGTTCCTTGCCATTGTAGGTCAGGCTATCACCCAAAACATAAACGGTATTGGTATCATCCATTGTCATTGGATTGATACGCCACTCAAATTCTCCACTAATGTGTGGAGCAATCTCTATTTCATAATTATCTGAGCTATAACCCTCAGCCAGCTTAAGCTCGGCTTTTGCTTTATAGGTGCCTGCATCCACTGCCTTGTTACCGGTATAGGTTACCACAATACCCTCCGCCAGATTGTCCGAAAGTGTTACGCTCTTCTCCTTACCATCATAGGTATAAGCTTCATACACCCAATTAACATCCGCAGTATCCAAGCGTTTCTTGTTTACAATAATACCACTTACCTTACAGGTCTTGCCCTGATAGGTCAGTACCACTTCGGTCTGGCCTGCCACAAGAGCTTTCTCATAGGTTACCTGAGAGGTTACGTCCTTGATGGTACTATCCGCATAAGTTGCAGTCACAGTTACGCCTGCAAGTTCAAAATCTTCACCATAGGTGTAAACAGACTTATTCAGTGCACCGCTGATTTCCAGCTTTTCCAGAGAATTTGCAAGAACTGTCAGACTTACCTTACCACTCACAACCTCGTAATTGTTTGTATCGTCCGGAGTGAATTTGTAAGCATACTCATTGGTTCCCAGCTTCAACTCTGTTACACCATCCAGTGTCAAAGAACCGGGAGTACTTACACTATCAGCAACCAGCACAACTTCAGAAACCAGAGTGCTCTCATACAGAGTTTTACTTGCCCCTATTTCGGTAATCTCAGGAACTGCCTTCTTGATGGTAAAATCATCGGTTATCGTTTTGTCTTTATATAAGTCACCGCCCTCAATGATTAAGGTAGCGGTATAATTTCCGGCATTCTTGGGTCTCTCCTCACTGCTGTAGGACGCGCCACTGTTTTCTGTACCCTCAAAATATTGCGC
>JAFTXD010000157.1 GCA_017461775.1 Lachnospiraceae bacterium | reverse complement strand
TGGAAAGTATGACATCAAGGTTCTTCATGATGACGCTTTCATCATCAACACCGATACCTGTGCTTCTATCGCATTAGAGCCTACTTACTTCGATAAGACCGCAGATTATCCTACCGGATGTGCTGACAATGAGTACTTATTATCTGCTCAGAACTGTTCTTGTACCTACGATTCAGAAGGCAAGATTCAGTTAGTAACTGAGGATATCAGAAACGGTAATGGCCGTGCTATCAAGTCTAAGTTATGGTCACCTAACCGTGTAGATAAGATTGATGCTCCTGTAAACGCTATCTTCTGGATTATGAAGGATCCTGTTCTTCCTCCAGTAGTTAAGCTTTCCGGTGCAGCTCTTGCATCAGTTATGGGTGCTACCCTTGCAACCAAGACCTCTTCTGCAGAGCGTGTTGCAGCTGGTACCGACTTAAATGCTATCCGTATCGTACCTTATGCTAACCCATTCAGAACCTATCCTTTAGTTAATGACTACGAGAAGTTCAAGAAGTTAGTAGAAGAGAAGAACGTAGATTGCTACATCGTTAACACCGGTGACTTCATGGGCACCAAGGTTAAGCCTGCAGATACTCTTGGTATCTTAGAGACCATCGTTGAAGGCAAGGCTAACTTCGAGAAGTGGGGACCTTTCTCCGATATCGAAATCATGAATGACTGGTCTGGAAAGACCGCAGACTTCACTCCTGACTTCAAGGATGCAGCTTATGTAGAAGCTCTTGTAAGCTCTATGGCTACCCGTGTTAAGGCAGTAGAAGACTTCGCAAGCAAGAAGGAAGGATACGACAAGCTTCCTGACGAAGCTCTTGACGCATTAAAGAAACTTCTTGACGAAGCTAAAAATGCATAATTAGTGGGATTCCACTTAGAGGCGGCGACCTTTTCAGGTCGCCGTTTTTTGGTGCTCAATATGTTTTGGTGGGAATCCATGGTTCCGTGGGGGGACTGGGGGAATAGGGTGTAGTTTCTTGGGCAGACTCCAATATTTAAGAGCAACTAAGATTGCTGATAAAGATTAATGGAAGGTGACACGTCGGAGGCAATGTGCATCCGTGCACAGTGCCTCCTAATCCGGACATCCTTGTCCGGATTCCGCTGAATATGAAGCAGCAATCTAAGATGCTCTAAAATATTTATATATGCCCAAGAAACTACACCCTATTCCCCCCAGTCCCCCCACGGAACCATGGATTCTTGTTAAAAATTACCGGAAAAGAATGTCTCATAATTAAATACGAGACATTTTGAAGGAGAGTGCGGGATATGAGTCCTTGAAGTAGAGAGTGTCTACATGATGAAAAAGCTCCATAGATACTACGTTGCAGAAATATATATAGAAAAAGTCTATAATAGTATCCGTAGAACAGATAATATGTATCGGATACCAAGGGAGAGATATTTGGGAATTGGATGTACTGGGAAAGATGGCGTGAAGAGGCGCTTGAGATTTACTCCGAATTGGTATAACGGATAATTTGAGGCGTAGTTCGAAGGAATTACGCCTTGTGTCTTAGTATACTTTATGTTATTATATCAGTGTAATTGTGAATTGTGAAAAACTTTTGCCAAAAAAATAGAGCAAAGGAGTAAAAGCATGAATTGTGAAGAGTATGCTTCTCGGGTGAAGCTTTTAAACCCGATGGATGATGACCTCTTCAAGAAGATGGCGGAGGATGTAGATTTTTGTCAGGAAATCATACGTGTCATCCTTGGTGCTCACGATTTACAAGTATTGGAGGTAAGAGACCAGCATTCGGTGAAAAATTTGCAGGGACGTTCTGTGATATTGGATGTGCTTTGCATTAATCAACTGGGTGAGTACATTACCGTGGAGGTGCAAAAGTCGGACGATGATAATCATCAGAAGAGAGTGCGTTATAACTCGTCCTGTGTTACTGCAAACATCACGGAACCGGGAAGTAAATTTGAGAATGTGCCGGAGCTGTGTTCTATTTACATAAGCAAGAGTGATTTCTTTGGTAAGGGAAAAACGGTGTATCATGTGGACAGGGTTCTGCGTGAGACCGGAGATGTGGTGGACAACGGATTTTGTGAGATTTATGTGAATGCCCGTGTGAGGGATGATACCCCGGTTTCAGAGCTGATGGCCATATTTACACAGGATGATGCATATGATGACCATAAGTTTCCAGCAACATCCCGCAGGAAGAGGCATTTTAAAGAAGGGCAGGAAGGAGCAAACGAAATGAGCAAGATAATGGATGAGATACGTGAAGATGGTATTGCAGAAGGTATAGAGCGTGGCCGGAGGCAACTTATCCTTTTACAGTATCGTGAAGGAGATATTACCCTACAAAGGGCGTGCTCATACCTGCATCTTTCAGAGGAACAGTTTCTTGAGTTGGAGAGGCAGAATGATTGAATAATGTAATATTGATGAGGCGTAGCTTATGTGTGGCTACGCCTTTTGTAATGGGAAAATAGTCTGTTTATGATGAAAAACAATTGACTAAAAAATACGGGAGACGTAAACTATAAAAGATTTTGTATAAGAGGAGGTTTTTATGAAAAAAATTAAAGTATTGCTGTTAGCAATAGTTTTAGTGTTTACATTTTGTGCCTGTGGAGGAAGCAAGGAGGAGCAGAACACTGGTACGGATGGAGATGTGGTAAAGACAGAGGTGACACCGGCGCCTGCGGAGGAAGCTACGCCAGAGCCTACGCCGGAACCAACACCGGAGCCTACGCCGGAACCTACTCCTGAGCCGACACCGGTTCCGTTGATTGAGGGAGAGGTGGTATGTTTACCGGAAATGAAGACTGCTTATCCTGAGGATTGGATGATGCAGGTGGGATATTCCATTATTAAAATGGATGGAAGTATGAGCTTTAGTGAGATTCTGGCAGCGCTTGAAAATAGTGGACTTGGTGTGAAGATTACAGATTGGAGGGGGGATGAATTCCGCCCGGAGTCCCGTTTGTTCCAACCGGATGATGAGATTGAAGTGGATATTTATAAGGGTGATGAGCGCATAATGACTGTATACGGAGCTAATAGGACGCAGGATAGTGTTCTGGGTACGGATGATGGTATGACGTTAGAGAAGATAACCATGTTTGAAATAAGAATATGGGAATATGTTTATTTTTGTAAGGGAATTCCTATGACCGGTAAGGGGCTGACTTATGGCTCCGTTATGGAGATGTTTGCAGAGTATGTTCCTACGATGATTACCCAAACCAATTCAAAGGCACAGGTTTTCAAGGATATTCGATTTAATCCCACAATGGTGGATGGCTCTACAAAGGATTGTGTGCTTCGTTTTTGCTTTGAATCTGAGGAGGATACAGCTGCTTGTCTTAGCGTGTCCTATAGAGAACTGGAAGATTATGAGAAATAGGAGAGGATAGTATGAAGAGAATTAAGCTATTATTAATAACAGCAGTTTTGGCATTTGTACTTTGTGCCTGTGGAGGAAATGGTGAGGAGCAGACCGGCGGTACGGACGCGAATGTAGCAAAGACAGAAGTGACACCGGCGCCTGCGGAGGAAGCTACGCCAGAGCCTACAGCAGAACCTACCCCGGAACCTACACCGGAACCAACTCCGGTACCGCTGATTGAAGGGGATGTGGCATGTTTGCCGCAGATGCAGACCATGTATCCGGAAAATTGGGCGATGCAGGTGGGATATTCCATTATCAAAATGGATGGAAGTATGAGCTTTAGTGAAATTATTTATGCTCTTCGGGATAGTGGGCTTGGAGTAAATTTTGTAGATCGATCTGGCGATGAATTTGATATTGACATCCGCTCATTCAGTCCTGGTGATGAAGTAGAGGTGGAGGTTCAGAAGGATGGCGTTACCTTGATGCGGTTAGAAGGTGCAAATTTGTCGGAAAGCTATATAAAAGGAATAGATGAAGAGCTAACATTACAGTCTTTCTTTTTACGTGAAAAACCTATTAGGGAATATGTATATTTTTGTAAGGGAGTTCCTATGACCGGTGAGGGGCTTACTTATGGATCCTTTATGGAAATGTTTGCAGAGTATGTTCCCATCATGACATCCGAAATTGCTGCCGACAAAACAACTTTGCTGGTATCCTTTGATTTTAACAGTGTAAAGGAGGATGGCTCTACGAAAAAGGGTTTTATGAGATTTGCTTTTGAGTCAGCAGAGGAAGCATCTCCCTGTCTTGGTGTGTCCATGAGGGAGTATGAAGAATAGGAAAAATTTGTTTCCCTATCTTCGAATATGTTGTTGTATTTTTTAGGAACATTGAGTATAATAAAAGTACCTGGAATGTCCGACAACTCTTGTTTATTTTGAACCTACATTTTCTTTAAACGGGATTCCTATATTGCCAAGTGGCTGTCAAGCCCTCACTCGCTCGGCGAGGATTGGAAGGGAAGGCAAAAAGTTGGTTGCGGTTACCCACCTAGCATTGCTAGGAGTCAAAAGGCAAGAACCGGCATTTTGGGGTTTTACAAAAGAGGAAAAGCAGCTCGATAAGAGCTGCTTCTTTTTATTATGTAAAAAATTGTGGGAGAAATAGGGATTGAAAAAGCTGATATATGTTTTTATCTTTTGGATTGCAGCACTTTTTTTACTACTTCTGATGATTCCGATTTCCAAGGAGGAGCTACCACCGGAGCCGTCCGTGATAAAGTATTTGGATTTGATTGACCTGATTGAGCAAAGGAACGGTACCATTCGGGTAGTACTGAAAACCACGGATTTTGAGGATGTTTTCCATGAAAAGGTGGAGCTCTTTTATGATAATCAGGATGTGGTATTTGATATGAATTGCCAGGAGAGCCTTTATCATATTGAGCCCGTGGAGCGGGGGATTACGGTAAAAAGTATTCAGCGTACCCAGGGAAATCCCACCTATTTGGGGACTTTGGATATCTACAAGACGGAGGAGGGATTTGTGCTGGTAAATGAGGTATCTTTGGAGGAGTATTTGTGCAGTGTAGTACCCAGTGAGATGCCTGCTTCTTACCCAGCAGAGGCCCTTAAGGCGCAGGCCATCGGTGCCAGAACCTATGCGGCCTTATTCTACAGCAGACCCGGATATCCGGAGTATGATGCCCATGTGGACGATAGCGTCATGTATCAGGTGTACAACAACATTGCTACCAGCCCGGAGGCTATCGGAGCAGTAGAAGCAACAGCCGGACTGATTTTGTGTGATAGTGAGAAGCAGCTGATTCCCACTTATTATTACTCCACCGGACGTACAGAATTTGAGCGGGAGGAGCCCTGGTATGCCTGGGAGTATTCTGTGGAAGCACTAGACATTTCTGTTCTATCGGAGAGATTAAAGGCAGTGGGTACGGATGTGCAGCCTTTTTCCAGTGTACATACTCTGGAGATTGTATCCAGAGGAGAGGAAAATGTGGCTGCAGAGCTTTTGGTAGGTACGGATACAGGAGAGTATCATGTATATTCTGAATATAATATCCGCACCGTGCTTTGTAATGGACAGGCCGATGCCATCAAGCAGGATGGCACCACTTATTTTTGTAAAACACTGATTCCCAGCGGGTTCATTGAACTTACCTGTATGGAAGGGGAGCAGGGAATCCTGGGGTATCATATCACCGGAGGTGGTTTTGGTCACGGAAATGGTATGAGCCAGAATGGAGCAAAGCATATGGCAGCAAATGGTTGGACGGCGCAGGAAATACTGGAGTTTTATTATGAAGGCTGCCGTATCGACAGTATGTATCAGGGAGGATGATGTGAAGAGGCTGTATTTCAAAGGAAAGGAATTTACGAGAAATATGCGTAGGGAACATATCAGTGCATTTGCGGCCAGCAGTGCTTTCTTTTTGTTCCTGTCCTTTATTCCGCTGCTTATGCTTCTCAGTGCCTTAATTACCTATACTCCTTTGACCCGGGAGGATTTGCGGGAGGGGGTAGCCAGTGTGGTGCCCGGTGCGGTAGAGGGCTTTATGAATGCGGTGATTGAGGATGTATATGAAAAGGCCCAGGCACTGCTTCCGGTGGCATCGGTGATTTTACTTTGGACAGCGGGAAAAGGGGTGCTTTCCATCGTGCAGGGGCTGAATTCTATTAATCAGGTAGAGGAGCACAGAGGATTTTTTGCGGTACGGCTGATGGCCATGTTTTACACAATCGTCTTGCTGCTGGTAATCATGGCAGGGCTGGGAGTGCTGTCTTTTGGTGATTTGCTGGAACGTGTGATAGAAGCACAGATACCTGAATTTTACGAGGGAATATCCTTTTTGTTTCCCTTTCGCTTTCTGGCGTTCTGGGTGGTGCTTACTGTTATTTTTAGTCTGATATATGCTTATCTGCCAAACAAAAAGATGAAACTTCTACGCCAGATACCGGGAGCCTGCTTTACGGCGGTAGCTTGGGGTGTGTTTTCCTTTGGATTTTCGGTGTATCTGGAGTACAGCAATACTTTTGATGTGTACGGAAGCCTTACCATTTTGATTGTGCTGATGATGTGGCTCTACTTTTGCATGTACATTGTATTCGTGGGAGCGTACATGAATCGATACTTTTCCACATAAATCCCTTGACTTTTTCTTTGTTTATCACTAAAATAGTAAAAGATTGATAAAGGCAATGATGGTGCTCAGTAGAGATTCATTTTCTTTCAGAGAGAGGAAGTCACCGGCTGTAAGCTTCCTTAAGTTCAGATGGAGCCTCGAATTTCCCACCGGAGCTTTCAGGGTGAAGTATTGTATATGGTAGCTCTGAACGTGGATGCGCGTTAAGCTGTAAGAGAGTCCGGACAGGTGTCCGGGAAGTTGGGTGGTACCGCGGATTATATTCGTCCCTTGTTTTGTAACAAGGGCTTTTTTATTGCCTAAAAATGAAAGGAGTTTGAAAATGAACGCAAATTTAGAGCAGATTAAACAGGAAATCATTGCCGGCGCAGAGGAGCTTGCTTCTTCCAGAGAAGTATACGAATTCAAGAAGAAATTCTTGGATGGTAAGGCCGGTAAAATCGGATTACTCATGAAGGAAATGAAGAACATTCCACCGGAGCAGAGAGCGGACTACGGTAAGGGTGTAAATGAATTAAAGGAATGGGCACTTGGCTTTTTAGGTGAGCTGGACGTGAAGATGAAGGAGAAGGAGCTTCAGGCCAGATATGAGGCAGAGAAGATTGATATTTCTCTTCCGGCAGCATGCTCTGAAGAGGGTAATCTTCAACCAATTACCTTGGTTCGTAACCAGTTAATTGACATTTTCTCCGGCATGGGCTTTGAGATTTATGAGGGTGCGGAAATTGAGACGGATTATTACAATTTCACTGCATTAAATACCCCTCAGGATCATCCGGCGAGAGATATGCAGGATACCTTTTATTTATCTCCGGAGTTCTTACTTAGAACCCAGACTTCTGCAGGTCAGATTCATGTAATGGAGAAGCAGCAGCCACCGATCAAGATTTTATCACCGGGTAAGGTATTCCGTTCTGACGACGATGCAACTCATTCACCAATGTTCACCCAGATGGAAGGTCTAGTAGTGGATAAGGGCATCACCTTATGTGACTTACAGGGTATGCTGGACGTATTTGTAAAGAAGATTTACGGTGAGGGTACCAAGACCAGACTTCGTCCTTCCTACTTCCCATTCACAGAACCTTCTGTAGAGGTTGACTGTAGCTGTTTTGAGTGCGGCGGAAGCGGTTGTAAGCTTTGTAAAGGTACCGGTTGGATTGAGATCTTAGGTGCCGGTGTGGTTAATAACAAGGTGCTTGAGAATTGTGGTATTGATTCTAACGAGTACAGCGGATTTGCATTTGGTATCGGTATTGAGCGTACTGCTATGCTGAAGTATGGCATCAACAATATCAAGTTATTATTTGAGTCTGATTTACGTGTGTTAAAGCAGCTGAACGATTAGTGAAAGGTTAGGTAAATAGATATGATTACACCCCTTAGTTGGTTAAAAGAATATGTAGATATCGATGTGACACCCCAGGAATTAGAGGAAAAGCTGTTCTCCTGCGGTTTTGAAGTAGAAGAGTTATACGAGGTTGGTAAGGATATCAGCAAAGTTGTAGTAGGACATGTGCTTACCTGTGAGGCGATACCGGATACCCATCTTCATGTATGCCAGGTGGACTGTGGTGAGCACGGCACCTTCCAGATTTGCTGTGGTGCAGACAATGTTTGTGCAGGAGGTAAGTTCCCTGTGGCACTGGTAGGCGCTACCGTTTACGCTACGGCAAAGGATCACAAGACCGTAGAAGGCGTGATGACCATTGGTAAGGGCAAGCTTCGCGGCTATGAATCCTTTGGTATGCTTTGCTCCGGTGTGGAGCTGGGTGTCAGCGAAAATATGTATCCCGGTGCAGGTTATAACGGACTTTTAGTTCTTCCGGAGGATGCCCAAATCGGTGCAGATGTAAAGCCTATGCTTGGCTTGGATGACTGGATTTTTGATATTGCGATTACTGCAAACCGTCCGGACTGCCAGAGTATCTTTGGTATTGCCAGAGAAGTAGCGGCAGTTCTTGAGAAGGAACTGAAGTATCCTGCTTTAGACTACACTGAGACCGAGGCTACCTTAGAAGGCTTCAAGGTATCTGTAGATTGTCCGGATTTATGTCCAAGATATAGCGCACATTATGTAACGGATGTGAAGATTGGTGAGTCTCCTGCATGGATGAAGAGAAGACTTGCCCTGGTAGGTATCGATGCCATCTCTAACGTGGTGGATATCACCAACTATATTTTAAAAGAGCTTGGTCAGCCCATGCATGCCTTTGATCTTTCTACTTTAGAAGGTAATGCCATCAACGTAAGACGTGCAAAGGATGGGGAAAAGATTGTGACCTTGGATGAGCAGGAGTTGACCCTGACCGAGGCGAATATGTTAATCTGTGACGGAGTGAAGCCTGTAGCTTTAGCCGGCGTTATGGGTGGATTAAATTCCGAAATTCGTGAGACAACTTCCGCAGTGCTTTTCGAGTCTGCAAAGTTTGCCCGTGACAATATCAGAAGAACCTCCAGAGCGCTGGGTAAGCGTTCTGACTCCAGTGCACGCTATGAAAAAGGCGTGGATGAGTACGCAACCGTTATGGCCATGAAGCGTGCCCTTCATTTAATTGAAGAATTAGAGTGTGGTAAGGTTTCCTGTATGCATGTGGATGTAAATACCGGAAACAGCGTAGAACCAAGAGAGTTAACCGTAAGTATTGATAAAGTAAATAAGTGTCTGGGTATCGTGGTTCCTAATGAGGATATCTTAAGAATCATGAAGAATCTGGCATTTGAGCCTACTATTGACGGCGATAACCTGACCTTACAGGTACCTGCATACCGTGAGGATATGGAGACCTATCAGGACGTGGCAGAGGAAGTTATCCGTATGTATGGCTACGAGCATGTAGTTCCTGCATTCATGCCTTCTGCACAGGTGACCATTGGTGGTCTGAATTTGACCCAGAAGAGTGAGCTGAGATTAAAGAAGGCTCTTTGTAGCGTAGGTGCGTACGAGTGTATCCATTATTCCTTCTTCTCACCTTCCGACCTGGATTTACTTAGATTGCCGGAAGACGCAGTAGAGCGTAAAGCTATCCGTCTGGTAAATCCTATCAGTGAGGAATTATCCTTAATGAGAACCACTCTGGCAGCATCCATGATTAATGCGGTGGCTCGTAACCAGAAGAAGGGCAATTTAGAGGGAAGATTATTCGAAATCGGTAATGTATTTATGCCTTATGAACTTCCGCTTACCCAGTATCCGGATGAGAAGCCAAGACTTTGCGTAGGTATCTTCGGTGAGAAGGAATCCTTCTACACCATGAAGGGGATTGCAGAGAAGATTGCAGATACCTTACAGGTAAGCTTTACTTATGAGAATATGAGCAATACCTTCTTGCATCCATACCAGACCGCTAAGGTTTTATGTGAGGGCGTAGAGGTTGGTTATTTTGGTAAGCTGGCTTATGATATTGCAGATGAATGTGATTTACGTACTCCTATGTTTGTGATGGAGATGGATTTAAAGATTCTTTCTCAGTGGTATGGCAAGAAGCCTGTGTTTACTCCACTTCCGAAATTTGCAGAGGAGAAGAGAGACCTTGCTATCGTAGTATCCAAGGATATTACCTGCGGTCAGTTAGAGGCGGTGATGAAGGATGCATGTAAGTATATTACGAACATCACACTCTTTGATATTTACGAGGGCGAGCAGATTGCAGCGGACAAGAAGAGTATGGCATTTACCGTTGTATTTACTCCAAAGGATGAGGCATTTACCGCAGAGAGCGTGGATGGATTTGTAAAGAAGATTTTGAAGCAGCTTGGTAAGAATTTCGGTGCTGAGCTGAGAAGCTAAGTTTCAGATTTTGAAAGGATTATTTATGGAAAAGAAGAATTTATGGGAAACCTACAGTAAGAAGCAGCTGAAGGAATTAGAGACCTTAAATGCGGATTATAGAAAGTTCCTGGATGAAGGTAAGACAGAGCGTGAGTGTATTGACGTTATCGTAAATACCATCGAAAAGGCAGGCTATCGTGAGCTGGAAAGCGTAATCAAGGCCGGGGAAGCTTTAAAGGCCGGCGACAAAGTATATAGCGTATGGATGAATAAGTCCATCGCTATGTACCACATCGGTAATCAGCCAATAAGCGCAGGTATGAATATCCTTGGCGCCCATATCGACAGTCCCCGTCTGGATGTGAAGCAGAATCCTTTGTATGAGGCAGAGGGCTTTGCTTATCTTGA
The DNA here is from genome assembly GCA_017461775.1 of Lachnospiraceae bacterium. Taxonomy (GTDB): domain Bacteria; phylum Bacillota; class Clostridia; order Lachnospirales; family Lachnospiraceae; genus Acetatifactor. The sequence continues at coordinate 1,090 of JAFTXD010000157.1, read as the reverse complement.
CACTCATTACTATGGTGGTGTGAAGAAGTATCAGTGGGTGACCATTCCTCTGGCACTTCACGGTGTGATTGTAAAGAAGGATGGCACCACCGTGGAAGTAAATATCGGTGAGAATGAGGATGATCCGGTATTCTTTATTTCCGATTTATTGATTCACCTTGCAGCAGAGCAGCTGGAGAAGAAGGCTGCCAAGGTGATCGAGGGCGAAGCATTGGATATTATCGTTGGTAATAAACCTCTTAAGATTGAGAAAAAGGGGAAGGATAAGGAAGCTAAGCCTGTGAAGGAAGCGGTGAAAGCCGGTATTTTAGATATTTTAAAGTCCACCTATGATGTAGAGGAGGAGGATTTCATCTCTGCAGAATTAGAAGTAGTTCCTGCTGGCAAGGCTAGAGAAGCTGGCTTTGACAGAAGCATGATTTTGGGCTATGGTCAGGATGACAGAGTATGTGCCTTTACCTCCATGCAGGCAATGCTGGATGTACAGAAGGTGGAGAAGACTCTTTGCTGCATTTTAGTGGACAAGGAGGAAATCGGTTCTGTAGGTGCAACCGGTATGCAGTCCCGTTTCTTTGAAAACAGTGTGGCGGAGGTGATGAATCTTCTGGGTGAATATTCAGAGATGAATATGAGAAGATGCCTTGCAAGCTCCTATATGCTTTCTTCCGACGTAAGTGCGGGCTATGACCCAAGCTATGCGGCTGCTTTTGAGAAGAAGAATGCAGCAGTGTTAGGTGGCGGTATGGTATTTAATAAGTTTACCGGTGCCAGAGGAAAGTCCGGCTCCAACGATGCCAATGCAGAATATATTGCTCAGATTCGCGGTGCCTTTGATAAGAGAGGCATCACCTTCCAGACCGCAGAGCTTGGTAAGGTAGATGTGGGCGGCGGCGGAACCATCGCTTACATTCTGGCACTCTATGGTATGAATGTTATTGACAGTGGTGTGGCAGTGCTGAACATGCATGCACCCTGGGAAGCAACCAGCAAGGCGGATGTATACGAGACCTACCGCGGATATATTGCTTTCTTAGAGGAAATTTAGAATGAAAAAAAGTGATTTTTACTTTGATTTACCCCAGGAGCTGAT
>JAFTXD010000156.1 GCA_017461775.1 Lachnospiraceae bacterium | reverse complement strand
GGAGATTCCGCTCATGGCCGATTTTTCTATCAATGAAATGCTGGAGATGCAGAAAGCACTACAAGGTAAATATAAGAACAGGTGGGAGCTCATTTGCCCGGAAGCTGGTAAAAACAAGCTCCTTTGGATGGTCGGTGAGGTAGGTGAAGTCATCGATATAGGGAAGAAAAACGGTGGCACAAAGGCCAGCCAAGACGAAACTCTCCGCAAGGATTTGGTGGAAGAACTGGCAGATGTACTGATGTACTACAATGACGTCTTGCTCTGCTACGGTATCACTGCGGAAGAATTGAAGGCAGCTTATACGCAGAAGTTTGAGAGAAATATGAAAAGGTGGTAAGTACAATGAGCAGGCGTTTTACGTTTCCGATTTGCAAAAAACTTTACATAACGGCACTGAAGAATCAAAGCAACAGGAGGCACCTATGAGCATTAATTATTTTGAAGTAAATAATCGAACGGTGGATATCGAGACCGCTTCTGGTCAACAGTTCAAAAATGCACCTCATATGAAAGCAGAATTCTACATGGGCTTTGTCGCAAATGGCAAAGAGGATTTTGTGATTTTCAGTTCGCACGACGGTTTTCTACAATTTTATGGACTCGATAACCAATTTGTCGCAGAAATGCGCATCAACTATCCCAGTGGAGACTTCCGCACATTCTCTTTTATTAACCCGGAAAAAGAAAATGCACTAAGCAGAATCTCCCTGGAAACTCCCTATGGGCAGTATACTCCCATGGAAAGAGATGTCATTTCCTTTTCACAACTTCGCGCCGTGATAGAAAACTATTACAGCTACTCTGCTTCCGAGGAATTTGTCCACAAAGTACCCTGCGTGGACACTACGGAAGAGACGAAGAAATATATGGGATTATAGATGGATAAGTGAAGATGAAAAAGAAATCTATTATCACTATTGTATTACTGATATGTTGCCTCCTTCTGGGATGCACCGGACTGCTAGTATTTCATTTGCGTGGCAGTGTCAAAATATTAGCTACTAACAATTATATGGTAAATGAACATGTGGTTTTATACCGTCAGGACTCTTCTGAATGGGCGAATGATTATCTGGGAACTTCCACTTACACCATGAAATCCTCCGGCTGCCTTGTAACCTGCATTGCAGTTGCTATTTCTAACGACGGAAGGAATATAACTCCCGGAGAGTTGAACCAACTATTTTCCAAAGAGAATATGTATGACACGGAAGGGAATCTGCAATGGGAACGCTTGAAAAACTTGGAAAACTTCTCTGTACAGGTATATAATGGTGTTTCCGCAGAAGACATTTCTTCCTGCCTGGAAGAAGGACATTTTCCCATTGTTCGTGTGCGAATGAAAGGATGGGGGAGCTTTCATTATGTACTGATTGTGGGAAGCGAAAACGGGGACTATATCTGTGTGGACCCTTTAGAAGATGAACTGACCACTCTTTCGGACTATAATAATCGAATCTACGCCATCCGTTGCGTTTGGGAGGAATAAAATATGAATTATACCATCAAAGAAGAACGCTTAACCGCGGACGAATATATTAACTTTTTGAAGAAAACAGACCTAGGCTCTCAATACCCTAAGGAGCGTTTTTACGAGCGCATCACCACTCTGGTAAGCAGAGTCTCCATCAGTTTGGTGGCCAGAAATGACGCTGGTGAAATTGTTGGAGCGTGCTTTGGTATTACTGATTTTGCCTACTGGCTCTTTATCACGGACCTTGGCGTCATCCGGGAATGTACCGGACAGGGCATCGGTAAGGCTCTGGTGAAAAAGCTGCATGAACTGGCAGGCGGCGAAGAGAATATCATCATGTACACCTGCGTAAATGAAAATGCTATTCCTTTCTATGAGAAGATAGGTATGAAAACACCAGATGATGTGATGATGTATAATCGCATTGAATGGACAAGCTTCACAGTAGAATAAATTTAAATTTGGGAGAGATACAAATGTCCAGAACAGAAAATGTAACCCTGACAAATATGTGCATGATTTATAGTGGCACCAAAGTCCTTGTGCAAGAGAAAACAGATGACGACTACAGCGGCATCACCTTTCCGGGTGGTCATGTAGAAATGGAACCCAGACACATCGATAACGAACTGACACTAATTCCTTATTATGAAAATTACGAAGTTACTTTAGAATGGTATCAGGATTTAGACTTATGCAAGCAGGTGGATAATATTGATTATCCCTACACCTTAGACCGTCTTAAGAGAATGTATACTTACCTCTCCACCCACGGAGATTGCTTCTACATAGAGTATAAATCCAAACTAGTTGGTGACATTACATTAAAGGATGACGAGATCAGCATTATCATCTGCAAGGAATATCAGAATAGGCATATCGGCAGACGTTGCGTGCAAAATATCATTGAACTAGCCACGGAAAAAGGATTAACTCAAGTAAGAGCGGAGATATATTCCTTCAATCTGCAAAGTCAAAAAATGTTTATATCCTTAGGATTTGTACCATTTAAAGAAAACTGGTACGTCCTCGAATTGGTCTAGGGCGTATATAAAATTATTCAGGAGAACTCATTATGAAAAAAAACTATCGCTTCACCATCAGCTTTGATGGAACAAGATTTTATGGCTGGGAGCATCAGCCGAGTACTGATATGACCATCCAAGGGAAAATTGAGAATGTCCTTGCTAAGATGATGGACGTGCCCATGGTGGAAGTCATCGGCTGTGGCCGTACAGATGCCGGGGTACACGCGAAGGCCATGATTGCCAATGCGTTTTTAGATACTACCTTAAACTGCAAAGAAATTCGGGATTACATGAACCGTTATTTGCCGGACGATATCTGCATCACGGATGTAGCAGAGGCAGGTGACCGTTTCCACTCCCGCTACAATGCTCTGGGCAAGACCTACTGCTACACCTGCTACGCCGGTGCCCTGAAGCCGGTCTTTGATAGAAAATATGTGTATACACTGGATACGGAGCCGGATGTGGAAGCCATGCGCAAGGCTGCCCAGCACCTGATGGGAACTCATGACTATGCCAGTTTCTGTGCCAATCCTCGTATGAAGAAATCCACCGTGCGTACCGTGGATAAAATAGACATTGAGCAGAATGGTCCTTACATTACCTTTACCTACCATGGCAATGGTTTCCTACAGCACATGGTGCGCATCCTCACCGGAACCCTCTTAGAGGTGGGTATGGGCAAGCGCACTCCCGACAGTATTGCAGAGCTTCGGGATGCTAAGGACAGAAAACTAGCCGGAGCTACTGCCCCGGCCTGTGGTTTATGTATGATGCAAGTGGATTATCATTAATTCCACTTGCTATTCTTATATCTTACCAACCTCCTGCTTATACGCCCGGAAGAAGTACAGCATCTCCGCAATGGCAGTAATCGTCCAGGAAAATGCATACAAAAGATACAGTGACATAATGGTGCCAAAGTGAGCAAAGATTGTGTAAATCCAGAAAATACGGAACACACAGGAGCCCATGATTACAATAAAGGTAGGCACACCGCTTCTTCCCAGCCCTCTGGACGCCGCGATGGAGCAGTCCATAAACGCCGAAATCCAATAAGAGCACCCCATGACAATAAGTCTCTGCATACCGGCTTCAATAACAGCTTCCTCCGTAGCAAAAAGACCAAGGAAAGGGTGTCCCAACGCTACCAGACCAAGTCCCATAATCAGTCCCGCTGCCAAAGCATATCCCATACCGATAAAGTAACTATGCATGATACGCTTTTTATTTCTGGCTCCAAAGTTCTGCCCGATAAAGCTGGCTGCTGCCGTGTAAAAGGCAGCCATCACGTCATACACCAGTGCATCCGCATTGGCCGCGGCGGAATTTCCTGCCACCACTGTGGCATCAAAAGAATTGACACCAATCTGAATAAATAAATTAGCAAACATAAAAATACCATTCTGAAGACCGGAAGGAATTCCGATTTTCAAAAGGGGGACCACTTTAGAGCCGGTGAGACGAAGCTCTGTAAACGTAAGTCCATAGTCTTCCTTACTCTTGCATAATTCCCGCACAATCAAAATCGCCGATAAATACTGAGAAATGATACTGGCCAAAGCCACTCCTGCCACGCTCATATGACACACGATGACAAAGAACAAATTCAGCACTACATTACATACACCGGCAAGACTCAGGAAAAAGAGCGGCTTCTTCGTATTTCCATTGGCGCTGAACACTGCATTACCGAAGTTAAAGATGGCAAGTGCCGGCATACCCAGCATGTAAATCCGGAAATACAGCACCGCCCCATCAATCAGCTCCGGCTTCGTACTCATAGCCTCCAAAATGACTCTGGCGAATCCAAAGCCGAAGACCATCATCAGCACGCCGATAATGGCGCAGATAATGGCAGAGGTATGCACCATCTCCTTCAAATCCTTCTTATTCTTCGCTCCGGCATAAAGTGCCACAAGCACATTCACGCCACCACTGGTACCAATTAAAATACCGGTAAACAGATTCACCAACGTACTGGTGGAGCCCACACTTCCTAATGCTATGGAACCCGCAAAGCGGCCCACCACGGCCACGTCCGCCATATTAAAAAGTACCTGTAATACATTGGATAACATCAGTGGCAGACTAAAGTAAAACATCTGCTTAGGGAGCGAACCGTTACACATATCTATTTCATGCTTTTTCATGAGTACACCTCAATTTTTGCAATAATATAGGGCTACCCGCAACAGGTAGCCCTAACATTATACAACTAAACTCTCTTAGATAAAACTTCTTTTTCGTAAGTTTCGATTTCTTCAATCCAGTTAGCTGGAACACCACATTCCTCGCAGAAGTAATTCCATACATCACCAAAAGGCATGGTCTTCATTTCTTCCTGCATACTCATCAGCTTGGTGAACTGGTTGTTATCCTGAAGCTCCTTTAACATAGCGTTAGGAGTAACCAAAGCATTTAATAATGCCTTCTCCATGGAACGGATACCGTTTGCCCATGCAGATACACGGTTGATACTTGCATCGAAGAAGTCCAGAGCAATATATACTCTTTCAAGTGCATCATTACGAACGATTTCCTTAGCGATTTCCTTGGTCTCATCATCGAATACTACTACATGGTCAGAATCCCAACGGATACCACGAGTTACGTGAAGAGCAAGCTCAGGGAAGAAGCAAAGGAGTGCAGGAATCTTATCAGATACCACCTCAGTAGGATGATAGTGACCATTGTCCATCAGAGGTAAGCAACCTTCATGAGTTGCAGCGAAGGTTAAGGTAAACTCTGCGCTACCTGCGGTAAAGGACTCTACACCGATACCGAATACCTTAGACTCCACGCAAGGCTTTACTAAATTCTTGTCAAATGGCTCAGCTAAGATAGCTTCGATGGACTCCTTATATCTCATTCTAGGTCCCATACGGTCTGCAGGAACATCCTTGTAACCGTCACCGGTCCAGATATTCATTACACAAGGAATACCGGTTTCTTTTGCAAAGTACTCGGAGATGCGGATACATGCCTTACCGTGCTCAATCCAGAAATCTCTGGTCTCCTTGTCAGGGCTGGATAAGGTTAAGCCATCCTTTACCTTAGGGCTGGAGAAGAAGGTAGGATTAAAGTCGATACCCATGTTTCTCTCTTTTGCAAACTCTACCCACTTAGCGAAGTGCTTAGGCTCTAATTTATCTCTGTCAACCCACTCGCCATCCTCAAAGATTGCATAGCAAGCATGAACGTTGATTTTCTTCTTACCTGGGCAAAGGCTCATAGCCTTGTCCATATCTGCCATTAACTCTTCGGGAGTTCTAGCCTTTCCGGGATAGTTTCCGGTCGTCTGGATACCGCCGGTTAAAGGACCGTCCTGATCAAATCCCTTAACGTCGTCACCCTGCCAGCAGTGAACAGAGATAGGTACGTTCTTTAAAATTTCAATTGCCTTGTCAGTGTCTACGCCATACGCAGCGTACATTGCTTTCGCTTCTTCGTATCTTGATTTTACGCTCATTTTAATATCCTCCTAAGATTAGTTTGTGTATGTTTTTACGTCGAAAGATGCAAATACACAATCTCTCGCACTATTTAAATCTGTTAGCTCGCCGCCTACCATCATCTGTACCATCAGGTTACCGATAGCGGTTGCTTCGGTAGGGCCGGCAAATACGGTTCTTCCGGTGTACTTCGCAGTAAGCTCATTTAAGTACTCTGCGTTGGCACCACCACCTACTACGCTGATGCTATCGTAGGTCTTACCGGTGATTTCCTGAATCTCTTCAATGGTTTCTGCGTAGCACTTAGCTAAACTGTTGTAAATAACGGATGCAATTTCTGCCGGCGTCTGCGGAACCTGCTGACCGCTTTCCTCACAAGCAGCCTGCACTTCCTTGGTCATATTCTTCGGCGCAAGGAATCTGCCATCGTTACAATCTACTAAGCTGGTAATGCTCTGCTTAGCCGCCTCGGCACAAAGCTCACCAAAAGAAATATCGATGCCCTGCTCTTCCTTCAGCTCCTTCTTCACACTTTGAATCATCCAAAGACCCATAATGTTCTTCAAATAACGGAAACGATACTGATAACCGCCCTCGTTGGTGAAGTTGTGTGCCATACTCTCTAAGCTACAGTCTGCTTCCATACGCTCTACGCCCATTAAAGACCAGGTACCGGAGCTGATATATACGGTATCCGGGTTATTGGACGGAACCGCAAGCACTGCGGAGCCGGTGTCGTGGGTTGCAGGAAGTACTACCTTACAGTTAAAGCCAAGCTCTGCCTGAAGCTCCTCGGTCAAATCACCAAGCACGGTACCCGGTACAGAAATCGGTAAAAACATATCGGAAGGGATACCCAGCATCTCGATTAACTCCTTATCCCACTCCTTGGTCTGAGGATTTAATAACTGGGAAGTAGAAGCCTCGGTATACTCGTTGGACTTCTTACCACTTAATAAGTAATGGAAATAATCAGGCACCATTAAAAAGGTTTTCGCCTGCTCTAAGTACTCCGGATGTCCCTTCTTTACCGCCATCAGCTGATAGATGGTATTGAAAATCGCCTTCTGGATACCGGTACGCAGATAAAGCTGCTCATGAGGAATAATCTTGTACACTTCCTCATCCATACCCTGGGTTCTGTCATCACGGTAACCAACCGTATTGCCCAGCACCTTATCATTCTCATCCAATAACACAAAATCCACGCCCCAGGTATCGATACCTACGCTGGCCGGAATCTTGCCAATTTCCTTACACTTTTTAAGTCCTGTCTTGATTTCATTAAACAGTGCTTCATAATCCCAGCACTTCTCCCCATCCTTCTCATGAAGTCCGTTGGGAAAACGATGAACCTCCTCCAAAATCAGCTTACCGTTCTCCATGTGAGAAAGAATGTGACGTCCGCTGGATGCACCAATGTCAATTGCTAAATAATATGCCCCCATATTGACCTCCTTGCTTTCGCTAAAAAACCGCGGGCTACGCCCACTCAGATACATATATCATAACACACTTATGGGCAAGAAAAAAGGACACTTATTGTAAAAAAAGTGTCCTGTGTTGCAAATATCTATTCTAGTTTCACACGCCTTAAAAATGTTCTTGTTTTTTTTTTCATCTGTCGTATAATAAAAGTAGGGTTTTCCCTACTTTTCATTCAACAGAAAGGAATACATATGAAAAGCATAATTGTAGACAATGCCAAAGTCATGTCAAAAGGACAAATTACGCTCCCTAAAGAGGTTCGTTTACAACTCGGTGTAGATACCGGAGACAAGGTAATCTTCATTGCCGAAGGTGACAGAGTCATTATGATGAACGCTGCTGTGTATGCCATGAAAATCTTACAAAGCTCCATGGAAGGTGAACGCGAGAAGAGCGGATTATTTACTGACGATGACATTAACGCTCTAATTAAAGAAATAAGAAACGAGGTGGAAAATCCATGAAAATTCTGATTGACACCAACATTCTTATTTCCACAATTCTATCTCCCACTGGCGTCGCCAATAAAGCCTTTATTAAAGCTGTATCGTATCCTAATAAAGGTTTTATTACGACACAAAATATTGAAGAACTGCAAGCAGTCTTCGCACGGAAATTCCCTTCAAAAATGCAACACCTAGAGCATTTTTTAGTCACATCTCTTTCTATAATGGAATTAATTCCTATTCCTCCCCAAACAGACAATGATGAATTGCATATTCGAGATATTGCAGACCGTCCAATATTGCGCGCAGCAAAAAAGGCAAAAGTCGATGCAATACTAACTGGTGACAAAGACTTTTTAGAGGCTAAGTTACTTTATCCTGCAACTTTTTCTCCCAGCGAATTTGTAAATCTATGATTTTGAGAAAATTCCATTGTTCTTAATGCCTCCGCATATTACAATAAAAGTAAAGCAAAAACTATTACAAGGGGGTATCTTTATGAGAATGAAAGAACGTGCCGCATTCCAAAACGGTCTCAGGCAATTCTATGCCCATGCAGAGTAGCAGGCATATAGCTGTTTGTATGGGCGGATAAAATAATATGTCCTGCTGCTTCTGCACTTATTTAGCAAGATAAATAAGGAGAGGCAGAATGAAATATATCAATGCAGCAGAGATATTGCCGGAAACATTATTGCAGGAAATTCAGCGTTACGTAGACGGGGAACTACTTTATATTCCCAAGAAAGGTTCGAAGAAACAATGGGGCGCCGTCAGCGGTTCCCAGTTCTTCTATACCCAACGCAATCAAGAGATTACCACACTATTCAAAGGGGGAACTTCTATTTCTGAATTGGCCCAGCAATATGGACTGGCAGAAAGTACAATTAAAAAGATTATTTATGAATAATCCGAAGGATGCCTGCTCTTAGTAAGTCGGCATCCTTTTTAATTATAGCCATTCTTTCCACTTGCCTAAAAAGTGTCGTTTGATTACCCTAGAGATATCATCATATTTAAAAAGGATTGAGTAAAAATGAAAAATATAACTGCCCGCCAATATCGAATTCTATCTGACCATATGGATATTTATCAATTTATGCTGGAAATCTACGAAAGAAACTGGCGCAACGGTGTTCCGGCGCCATTTTTAGAATACGCCCTCTCTTCTACCTGGATGGATAAATCCTATTCCTACTTGAATCGGATCTGGTTTGATGGTGACAAAATCATAGGATTTGTATATACAGAAAATCCGGTAACCGACATTTACTTTAGCCTGCGGCCGGGGTACGAAGAGATTGCCCCGGAAATGGTTGCGTATGCTGACGCACATATGCCCAATTTGGAAGGAAAGAGACATTTCATAATTTTTAAGGGTCAAGATGCCATTCAGACAGCCGCAGAGAAAATGGGGTATCAACAAATCAGCCAATGGAACGATATGCAATATGACTTTGACAAACCTCTGGACTACCCTCTTCCCAAAGGATTTCACTTTGTACCACAAGGAATGTTGGATATTGCAAAAATAAGCGAATGCTGCTGGAAGGGCTTTGACCACGAAGAAAAGGAAGGACCATGGGATGGTGATACCAGGAATAACTATGGACTTCTCCAATCACCACACCAAACACTGGAATATGGTGTAGCAATCGAGAATGAGTCCGGCAACTATGTATGTTATGCCGGAATGTGGTGGATCCCGGAAAATCAACTAGCCTACATGGAACCTTTATGTACAGTCCCGGAATATCGACAGCTGGGACTTGCATCCGCAGCGCTTTCTGAGCTATACCGCCGCATGAAACCTCTCGGTGCAACACATATGACCGGCGGTGGTAATCCGTTTTATGAGAAGATTGGTTACCACCCTGCTGTTACATGGACGGTGTGGCGAAAAATATAATTTGAAGAAAGACAGAAAGGAAGTTCTCTTTATATCTCCCTTCTGTCTTTTTTGTATAATTTATTTTTTTATCTCTTTTACTATTGTGTTTATCTGTTTATTCTGTTACACTCTTTATGGGTACTACCATTTACGGTAGGCGGTTAGTCCTTCTGCAGAGGGACTGTGACCCTCTGTTAATATAGACATCTGTTTTTACAGAAACATATACGAAGGAGGGTGTTGCGAATGTTAACACTTGAAGGTTTAATTGCTGTAATCAGCCTTGTACTGACAGCATATGGACTTGGTTATTCAATGGGTTATAATAGAGCACAAAAATAATCGCCTCTGTCCCGAGAAAACATGTAGGCGATTATTTGTTCAACATTATTGGGACTTACCGTCTATCGGTAGTACCCTTTACATCTTTAGATTAATCTACTATCATGGAATTGTCAATAGCTTATTTTTATAGACATCCCCCCTATCTTGCAACTAGCTTTCTCTTCTTGTGCAGTTCGTTCGCCATAACTACCAGCAAGGACAGCACTAATAGATTTTCCAACAAAGCAAAGGTATGAAGGATAAACACATCACGATAAATCTCCAAGGGAATCTCCGTCATAAATCCTAAGAAATAATTGATAAATCCGATAATTGCATACACGCCTGCTGCCACATATATCGCTACCGGATTTGTAATAAGCTTACTATAGAAGAACCGTATACAGATCACTAAAAATCCGATATTTAATGCAGTAGCACTGACTAACGCCACCTTGGTAAATCCAGTTTCCCCGACAAAGCCCGCAAGTCCGGTGAGAATTGCTGTTCCAAAATATAAACAAGCAATAATTGCAGCAACCTTCTGATTAATTTTATCCATCAGTGCCATGTAAGTAGCGTATCCCAGTACAATAGTAAGTAAAAGACACTTGGTCGTTTCGCTCCATGAGGAGATTATAAACATATCCTGTATAAAGTGATTTGCCAAATAAAGCACGCTCATAACTATCGAACACATAAATGCCAGTGCAGTGATTACCACTTGCATGTTCTTTGACCGCTCGCTTTCAAAGATTGCATTCTTCTCCACATACTTCTTCATATCATCATCCGCCAAAAGCTCATCTACAGATGTCTCCAAAAACTCCGCCATCTTCTTCGCTGTCATTAAATCCGGATATCTTGAGCCTCCTTCCCATCTGGACACTGCCTGCCTCGTTACATATAAATAATCCGCCAGCGTCTGCTGAGTCATCCCCTTAGCTTCTCTGATTCGTTTTAAATTTTCTCCAAATTCTGCCATATTCAAAATTCCTTTCGTGTTTGTCTCCTGCAGGACACCTTCAGTATAGCTTTCCTCCCGAAAATAGGAAAGCAACTCCTCATTTTCCGGGTGTTGACATGGTGTCAACACCCCCAAAAACCGCTATTCTACGCCCAAAAGTTCCTCCAGTTCCCGGATTGCTTTCTTCAATCTTTCCTCTTCCATATCTGAGTAATTAATAATCAAAAATCCCTTATATAGGTGCTGGTTCTCAAAACAATATTCCGATAGACACTGAATCAAAACGCCCCGTTCCTTAGCTGCCCATTTTATTTCTACATCACTTAAATCCGTATCCACTCGCAGCAGAAAATGCGTTCCTGCACCGGTCTCAATGATTCTGCTGATTTTGTTTAAAGAGGAAGCTCGGAACATACTGCAAATCTTGTCCCGCTGCTGTTTATAATAATGGATACTTCGCCTGATATGACGCTCAAAATACCCCTTCTCCATAAACCTTGCCAAAGCATACTGCTCAAAGCCGGACACGCTACAAGAATAAAAGCTCATGGTTGACAGATACCGCTCCATCAGCTTCTCCGGCAGTACCATATAGCTGACACGCAGGGACGGTACCATGGTCTTGGAAAAATTATTCATATAGATAACTCTGTGATTGGCATCCATAGACTGTAGCGAAGGAATGGCTCTTCCCACCAAGCGGAATTCACAGTCATAATCGTCCTCAATGATGTAACGCCCCATCTCCTCCGCTGCCCAGGCAAGGAGCTCCTGCCTGCGTCCGATAGGTGTCACAATTCCCACCGGATAATGATGCTCCGGGGACACATGGGCTACGCTGGCTCCGGACGCCCGCAAAGCATCCACGTTCATACCACGTTTATCAATATCTATATAAGTCCACTTTACTCCATTGGCTTCATAAAGACGGGAGATTTTCTTATATCCCGGATTTTCCACTGCATAAAAAGCGTCCTTACCAAGAAGCTGCAGCAGTCTTCCGTACAAATACTCCGTACCGGCTCCAATGATAATATTATCCGGGGACACCTGCATCCCACGATAGCGGTACAGATACTCTGCAATCTGGATTCGCAGCTCCTCCACGCCGTTAAAGGGCACCATCTTCAGAAGAGAGGTATCATAATCCGTCAATGTCTCCCGCATTACCTTGGCCCAGCTGGCAAAAGGAAATTTATCATAATTAATATTGTGAGCCGTGAAATCTGCCAATACCTGTTCTTCCTTGTATTTTGTGGTAAAGCCTTCATAGACCGTCGTTCCATGGCCGCCCTTGGAAAGCTTGCTCACAAAATACCCCTTCTTCTCCGCAGAGGTAATATATCCCTCCAAAAGCAACTGGTTATAAGCATTCTCCACGGTCTTAATACTCACATCCATATGCTCAGCCATGGCACGCTTAGAGGGTAGCTTCTCCCCTGTCTTCAACACGCCCTGCATAATATCCTCTTTCATCTTTTCATACAGAAACTCGTACATGGTACGACTTCCACGTTCCGCCAAATCATAAGTCAGCATAATCTGGTATCCTCATTTTTATCCATTTTGGTTATTTATAAGATATCAGTTTTGATTATACTGGACTTAACAGCAAAACACAAGCATTGTATAGAGGAGGAGAAACAAATGGGTGTATATGCAATTACAGGTGCTTCCAGTGGTATCGGAGCAAAAACAAAAGAGCTTTTATTAGAAAGAGGACATGAAGTAATCAATATCGACTTAAAGGGTGGCGATATCTGTGTAAACTTAGCTTCCCCGGAAGGAAGACAGGAGGCTATCGATAAGCTGCACGAGCTGCATCCCGAAGGTCTGGACGGTATGATTTGTAATGCAGGAGTATCCGGTGCCTGCGGAAATCTCCCGCTGATTATTTCTTTAAATTATTTTGGAACCGTGGCTGTAGCCAAGGGTGTGTATGACCTTTTAAAGAAGAAAGGCGGCAGCTGTGTAGTAACCGTATCCAACACTATTTCCCAGGGTGCCGGACGTAAGGATATCGTAGATTTACTGAATAACATTGGTGATGAGAAGAGGGTCCTTAGTCTGGTATCTGCAATGGATGAGACTAATTTATCCGTAGGCAACAGCCTTTATGTATCTACAAAGTATGCTCTGGCAAGATGGGTAAGACGTGTAGCTTCTTCCTGGGCAGCAAACGGCGTGCGTATCAACGCAGTAGCTCCCGGTAACGTACACACCGCCATGACTGCAACCATGAGCACTTCCGCAAAAATGGCATTAAATGCACTTCCTATCCCTACCAAGTACGGTCAGGAATGTCTCATGGACCCGGAAGAAATCGCAGAAGTAATGGTCTTCCTTTCTTCCAGCGCTGCAAGAGGCGTAAACGGTAACATTATGTTCGTAGACGGCGGAACCGATGCACTTTTAAATTCTGAGAAGGTATATTAAGGAGGAGTATGGATATGAGACCAATTGAAAAATATGTAGAAAAAATGGAAAATAAAGATTTTGCAGGCCTTGCAGAGCTTTTCTCCGCAGATGGTGTCATCTGCGATTACTGTACTAATTCTGCTTCCCAGAGAGAGTACCACATCTATGGAAAGGAAGCCATCAACATGTTCTTCCGCAACAAGTTCGGCTTCCGTCAGTACTCCATCGCAGAGGCTGAGGTGGTAAACGACACTCAGGCAGAGTTCATTGCCAACTTCGGTGGCTACAATATCATGGCAATCGCTACCGTACGCAACGTGGATGAAGACGGATTAATTACCAATCTTACTGTCAGACCCAAATAATGGTCGCCTCCCCTAAGACAGTAAATAGAAGTTGCCTGGCAACAGATAAGGCCGCCTCCCATCAGGGAAGCGGCCTATTAATTTGCTTTTATTAGCGATTGTTGATAATCTTGGTTAATTCTACAGGGTCAACAATCTTGCCATCCTTGTAAACACGCATGTTACCGGATGCAATTTCATCGATAAGGATTACTTCATCGTTGTTGTAACCAAACTCAAACTTGATATCCCAAAGGTCAAGACCAAGGGTCTTTAAGTCGTCAGCTACAATCTTGGTAATCTTTAAGGTCTGCTCCTTCATGCTCTCGAACATAGCAGGAGTCATAACGCCAAGTGCTGCAAGACCTTCGCCGGTTACAAGAGGATCACCTAAAGCGTCATTCTTGAAGGTACACTCAACATAGCCACCTTCTAATACAGTACCATCTGCAATGTACTCGCCATATCTGCGGATGAAGCTTCCGGTTGCAACGAGACGGCAGATTACCTCTAAACCATGACCAAATACGGTTGCAGGAAGAACTTCCATGGTAGCATCCTCAAGATTTGCACCTACATAGTGGGTCTTGATGCCAGCTTCCTTAAGTAATTCAAAATAATGAATAGAAGTCTGTAAGTTTGCCTTACCGATACCTTCGATAGTTAATCCAACAGAGTTCTCACCCGGATCGAATACACCGTCTTTACCGGTACAGTCATCCTTAAACTTTAACATTACGTTGCCATTTTCAAGTTTGTAAACGTCTTTAGTTTTACCTTCATAAATCTTTTCCATTTTGAATCATTCCTCCGTATAGGGTTTGTGTTAACGTTTCTTAACATAAAAACATTATCACAATTTTTTTCTGTTGACAATTCAATTTTCGCTAAATATTTCTTCGTTTTAACGTTTTTTATAGTGATTCTGTCGTTTCTGACGATACGCCGAAGATTTTTAAACGATGTATTCTTTAATGGCGAAAACTCTCCGGCTGCAATTCATAATGCATTGCTTTTTTGGTAATGGGGTGCTTAAACTCCAGTTCATACGCATATAATGCCACCTGTCTTACACCCACCTCCCGGCTAAATGCTATGGATGCCTCACTCCCATACTTGGTATCTCCCAGCAGCGGCATCCCCGCATGGGACATCTGGGCGCGAATCTGGTGAAAACGACCGGTATCAATACGGATATCCAACAGAGCCACCCCCTCGGGCATGGTCTTTACTACTTTATATTGAAGAACTGCTTTCTTCGCGTCTGGCGCAGACTCTGGCACCACCTTTGCAATATTACCTTCCTTTACAAGGTAATCCACCAACTCTCCTTCGTTTGCGGCAGGTTTTCCACAGACCAGCGCATAATAACGCTTATTTAAGTTACCGGCGCTAAGCTGCTTTGTGAGCCCGGCGGCCGCCTCCTTGCTCTTGGCGAAAACAAGCAGTCCTTCCACCGGCTGGTCCAAGCGGTGTACTACACCAATGTACGGATTCTTCTTCCCGGACTCTGCCAGGTATTTTTTCAACTCACTGACCACATCCTGCTCCCCAATTTTCGAAGTCTGGGTGGCAAGCCCGGCGGGCTTTTTTATGACCAGTATGGTATCATCTTCGTATAGTATTTCTGTTTTCATTGAAAGCTCCTAAATTTTAAAGCGGTAGCCCACACCCCAGATAGTCTCAATATACTGTGGTTTCGCAGTATCCGGCTCAATTTTCTCACGGATTTTCTTGATATGCACGGTTACGGTGGCGATATCGCCGATGGAGTCCATATCCCAGATTTCGCGGAAGAGCTCTTCCTTAGTATATACGTGATTGGGATTCTCGGCAAGGAAGGTCAGCAGGTCAAATTCCTTGGTAGTAAAATTTCTCTCTTCGCCGTTTATATAGACACGGCGTGCCGTCTTATCAATGCGGATACCGCGAATCTCTACGATATCGTTCTGGGCTTTTTGTCCGGCACCTACCAATCTCTCATAACGGGCCATGTGTGCCTTTACACGGGCAACCAGCTCGCTGGGACTAAACGGCTTGGTCATATAGTCATCCGCACCCAGGCCCAGTCCTCTGATTTTGTCAATATCATCCTTTTTTGCAGAAACCATGAGAATCGGGATATTCTTCTCCTGACGAATCTTCTTGCACACTTCAAAACCATCCATACCCGGAAGCATCAGATCCAGAATCACAAGGTCAAAATCCCCCGCAAGAGCTGCTTGCAGCCCCTCATCTCCGGTATGTCTGGTCTCCACTTCAAAATCACTAAGCTCTAAATAATCCTTTTCTAACTCTGCAATTGCAACTTCATCTTCAATAATTAAAATCTTACTCATTTTCTATTTCCTCCACATTACGAATTCGGTGTCAGTTCTTTATATTTTCTTATTACAAAGTGAATACAGGTGCCTTCACCCTCTCTACTGGTTGCCCATATGTATCCACCATGGTCTTCAATGATTTTCTTTACAATGGATAAACCGATGCCACTGCCGCCCTGCATGGAATTACGGGATGCATCCGTACGGTAAAACCGGTCAAATATCTTGGATAAATCCTTCTGGGCGATTCCCTTACCATTATCCTCAATCTCAATTCGCACAGAATCCAACTCGTCCAGAATGCGGATATCGATTTCACCATTCTTCTTATCCATATATTTTACACTGTTGCTGATGATATTATTAATGACCTTCTTCATCTGCTCTGGGTCCGCAATAATGATAGTATCACTGCTCACCAGATTGGAATAATCCAGCCGGATGTTGCGATTTTCCAAATCCATGCCCACTTCTTCCACACAATCCCGGAAATAGTCCGCCACATTAATCTGGTGAAAATTGTAAGGAATACGATTGTTCTCCACATTGGAGTACACCGTCAGCTCGTTAATCAACCTCTGCATGTCTGTGGCCTTATTATATATGGTACGCAGATACTTGTCCTTCTTCTCCGGGGTATCCGCCACACCATCCAAAATGCCCTCCACATATCCCTTAATCGCGGTAATGGGTGTTTTCAAATCGTGGGAAATATTACTGATTAATTCCCGGTTCTGCTTCTCGTGCTGGGCATTCTCCTCCGTGGACTCCTTCAGCCTTAGCCGCATGTCCTCGTAATTCCGGTATAAATCACCGATTTCCCCTTTCGCATCGGTCTGCAGAGTATAATCGAAGTCTCCTTCCTTAATCTTGGTCATGGCCACATTTAGCTGACTTAAAGGATTGAACACACTCTTCTGAATCCAGCGGGTCAAAAGCCAGCCCGTAAATATGAGGATCAGAATCATGGCAATAATCATATCTATCAAAAGCTGGTGGGATACCAGCATATTAATCTTTGTAATCAACGAATAATCCAGCTCCTTCACCGGATATCCGTTCCGCACATTCATCAGATAAATACTGATAACAAGGAACGCTATCGCACATAACACCAGCGGGATGGCAATAATCGTCACAAAGGTTACTACTAATCTGGTTTTAAACTTCACAAGGTTCCCTCCCTCCGAATACTTACATATTATATCTTACCATATTTTATCATATCCTGCCCAAACATGTATAAATAAGAAAGAATAATCTTATAAAAAAAATATGAAAAAATTTCCTCAAAAAGTGTATTGACATTTTACAAAGTTGTGATATATTAATATTAGTAATCGTTACTGATTTCAAGAAAGGAAACAAAGATGGCACTGAAGAGAAGCAAACAGCGCGAGCAAATCATGCAATTCCTTATGACGCGTAAGGACCATCCCACGGCAGATGTGGTATATATGAATGTCCGTAAGGAGAATCCCAACATCAGCTTAGGTACAGTGTACCGCAATCTTACCTTGCTTGCAGAAATCGGTGAGATTCAAAGAATTCGCATGGGAGACGGCGTGGACCATTTTGACGCAGATACCTCCCAGCACTATCACTTCATCTGTAAAGAGTGTGGCAGTGTAATTGACCTGGATGTGGACGCTCTACCCGATACCTGCGGTATCGCCGGTCAGAACTTCGACGGAGAAATTACCGGATGTGTCACCTACTTTTACGGAAAATGTAAATCCTGTTGCAATGTATGCAACGAAAACAATTTGTAAACACTAACAAACAATAATTTATTTAAGAAAAGGAGACAACAATTATGAGTAAGTATGTATGCAGCGTATGTGGTTATGTTCATGAAGGAGATGCAGCTCCTGACAAGTGCCCTATTTGTGGCGTTCCTGCTGAAAAATTCAATGAAATGGCTGGCGAAAAGGTATGGGCAGCTGAGCACGTAGTAGGCGTGGCACAGGGTGTAAGAGAAGACATCATTGCTGACCTTAGAGCAAACTTCGAAGGCGAATGTTCAGAAGTTGGTATGTATCTTGCGATGGCTAGAGTAGCTCACAGAGAAGGTTATCCTGAAATCGGTTTATACTGGGAAAAGGCTGCTTGGGAAGAGGCTGAGCATGCAGCAAAATTCGCTGAGTTACTTGGCGAAGTAGTTACCCCTTCTACCAAGAAGAACCTGGAGATGAGAGTTGATGCTGAGAATGGCGCTACCGCTGGTAAGTTCGATTTAGCAAAGAGAGCAAAGGAATTAAATCTTGACGCTATCCATGATACCGTGCATGAAATGGCACGCGACGAAGCCCGCCACGGAAAAGCATTTGAAGGACTCTTAAAGCGTTACTTCAGCTAAAAGTACACCTTTGTCAAGTCGAAAGAGAGTAGCAATGCTACTCTCTTTGTTATTTCGGGCATGCGTTGACGGCTTTATTTTTCTATGCTAGTATAAAATCGTAAAATGTAGAAGAGGTGATTATTATGCAACCTTTAAAATGCGATCTTTGTGATGGAACATTAACAATGAATGAAAACGGCGATTTTGCGGTTTGTGATTATTGTGGCGTACAATATCGTACCGAACGCCTACGAGTGAAAGTACAGGAGATAAAGGGTGTTGTAGAAATCATTCACGGTCCAAACGAAAAAGAACGCCTTCTCAATAATGCTGAAACTTTTACTAAACTAAACAAATACGATGAAGCATGGCGCATTTATGCAACTCTTCAAAAAGATTATCCCGACGATTACATTGTTTGGTATAGAGCATTTGAAACAACTCTTACAGCCAACATAACAAACAATACATATCATCATTTGAGCGGCTTTGTGGGTTTAAATGATTTGGTTGAAACCGCAGTAAAACTCTGTGATGATAACAAGAAGAAAGAAGAATTGATAACTCACTCAAACGCTCTTTGGGAGGAATATTTATCTTTACCCAATACTTATAAACGTTTTATATCTGATTTGGACAACCCCAACTTTTCTGATGACTACTATGACTACATTTATAAACCATCTCGTAATAATGTTCATCTGCAGGAACACATTTTTGTCAAACAATTAAACGAATGGTTTTATATGCATCAAGGAAGATGTCGTCATTGTGGTGGAGTACTTAAGGGAATATTTTCGCTTAAATGTGTAGATTGTCATAAGTCAAAAGATTACTAATCAAAATACGCTCCACGAGTTTACTCGTAGGAGCGTTTATTATTGCATTTTTATACGGCGCCAGCCGTTCAACGAGGAAATGCGCAGCATTTTCGAGTCTGGCATGGCTTTTTCGCCATCTTTCATTTTACAACCTCTCCTTTCCCATGATACAGTTACCACATACGTATGCTTACACTCACCGGAGACCATTCTCATGAAAAAGAAAATACTTTTATTTTTAATCATAGCCATCCTTATTTGGCTTATCATAGGCATCTTCCTCTTTGCCGGTCCTAAGCCGGAGGAACCCATAACAGAAATCCCTACTGCTCCGCCGGTTCTGACTGCAACACCTACTGCGGAGCCTACGCCCACTCCTGCCATGACACCAACTCCGTCTCCTACACCGACTCCCTCACCGAAGCCGATAGTGGTGGTCACGGATGCCCCTGCTCATGTGCCGGATTTTACTCCCGCACCGACCAATACTCCCACAGAAAGTATCCCGGCAGATATCGACTGGTATCAGCACATGCGTAATACCTCCATCCTTTCCACCGGTACAAACGGCCGTCTGGAAAAGGTAATCGAAAAAATACAAAATGGCGAAAAGGTGACCGTCTTGGCCTATGGCGGCTCCATCACCGAAGGCGCCGGAGCACAGAATTTTTCCTACTCTTACGGCGAACAGTTTATTTATGCATTGCAGGAGACCTATCCCTGCTCCGCCATCCATTACCACAACAGCGGTTTGGGCGGTACCCCTTCCACGCTGGGCCTGATGCGCTATCAAAGAGATGTGATAGATGTGATTGGAGAAAATCCGGATCTGGTCATTTTAGAATTTGCCGTAAATGATTACGAAGAGCCCACGGATGGACGCGCTTATGAAAGCCTGGTTCGTACCATTCTGGAAAACGATGAAGATACCGCTGTTATTCTGCTGTTTTCTGTATTCCAGAATAAGTGGAACTTACAGGATCGTTATATCCCTATTGGCGAGCACTACGGCCTGCCTATGGTCAGCATCAAGGATGCCATTGCTACTGCCTATGCCACCAATCAATTGACGGATGGAGAGTATTTTGCAGATATTTACCATCCTACTGATTATGGACACAAGATTACAGCGGACTGCTTAGCGGAACTGTTTACACGGGTATCGGAACAGGATGCCTCCCTGCCTATCACTCCTGTACCGGAAACGGATGTATATGGTACGGATTTCCGGGGAATGCGGCTTATCACCTCCAAGGACGGTGCCGGCACCGTAGTCGCCCCAGGCAGCTTTTCTTCTCAGGATACAGCTCTGCAGACCTTTGCCCGGACCACTGCTGCCGCTTTCCCGGACAACTGGCATCATATTGCGGAAAATGGCACGGAAAGCTTAACGCTGGAACTCACCTGTAAAAACATCCTGCTGACCTTTAAACTCAGTATCTCCCAGGACTTCGGTAAAGCCTCCGTATATATCGACAACAATTATATTATGGATCTAAACGGCTATCTAAAGGGCGCCTGGAACAATACGGACACGGTACTTTTACTGGACGATGAGACTGCCGCTCCCCATGTACTGGAAATTCGGATGAGTGAAGGACAGGAAGCCAAGAAATTTACCGTATTAGGCATCGGATATTCTTAGATATATTTATATAGTATTTTTCAAAAACCTCTTGACAATATAGCTTTTATCCTATATTCTGTGTTTAGAAAGTTAAACACAGAGAGGAGAGCGTATTATGCCTGTAATTTCCAGATTTCATGGTATTACTATAAAAATGTACTTACGGCAGAAGGAGCATAATCCACCTCACGTACATGCGATATATGGAAACGATATTGGATTATTTGATATTCGAACCGGAGAAATGTTTGAAGGAGATTTGCCCCCAAAGCAACGACAAATGATTGCAGCGTTTATTCAGCAAAATAGTACACGATTAATTGAAATGTGGGAAACCCAGAAGTATGAATTAATCCCTTGGGCCGCTTAATAAGGAGGTGCATTATGTATCACAGAATCGAAACGGTAAAAGTATTGCCTGATTATTTTATTGAAACCCGTTTTTTAGGTGGTGAAGTTAAGAAATATGATGTTAAGAAGCTCTTTGTGGAGTTTCCACAGTTCCGACAATTTGAGAACGATATGGAGCTGTTCACCGATGTCCGGGTAGACATTGGCGGATACGGAGTATCCTGGAATGACGATTTAGATTTGGATGCAGATACCATCTGGGAGGATGGTATCTTGATTGAACATCTTCCGGAGCCAAGCATCAATCACTTGCTGGCATATCAGCTACTGCTGGCCAGAAAAAGTGCTAATGTCACTCAAAAACAATTGGCGGAAACCACTGGAATTTATCAGGCAGATATCAGCAAAATCGAAAGAGGTCTCGGCAATCCTTCATTGGCGACTTTGAATCGACTGGCAGAAGGTCTGGGAATGCGACTGAACATCACATTTGAGAATACCAACTAATACCATACTCTGCATGAAAGCGCCCCACGATTCACCTCGTGGGGCCTGCTTATCACTCCGTATTCTGTACCAAATTCCATAAATATAAAATAAACGCCAGCATAACATTCCCCCATGCTATTCCTCTTTATACTAATATAGTATTCCTTTCTACCCTATTTTATTCCTATGAAATTTTATTTAACGTCCATATCCCTACATTCTTGTGGTAATTAAGTGTAATTTGCTGTACCCGGTCGGAGAATGTGACCTCGCATCGGTAGCTGGTCACATCCAAGGTTTTCTTATTTGAATAAAGTAAATGGTCTATCCGAAGCCGCAATCCCTCCACACTAAAGTACAGCGGAATCACCTCTCCTTTATTGTTAAAGGATGCAATCACCGGCACCGGCACAATATTGGGATTATTGGCTAAAATCATGGTTACTTCCTGCTCTGACATGGCTACCTCCTTTTTCTCTGGAATTTTATTATATCAGAACATCTGTTCGAATGCAATATTCCATTTTTATTTTTCGTCGGATTGACAAACTAGTACTTTTGTCTTATAATGCTTTATAGGAACATTCTGTAAATTTACCACTTTACAAGTGAATTATAAGACTTTTTACAGATTAAATAATAATCAAAGCTAAAGGAGAATACACTATGGCAAAAAACATGGGTGCACAGACCGTTGAAACTATTTCCGGAAGAAAAATCGTTCTTTCCGCAGGTGTAGGCAAAACCAACGCAGACGAACTTAATTGGCTTACAGAAACTGTTTTATCCAGCGCTTCTGCTTGGAAATCTGCCGGATGGGCATACATCGCAGATTGCTCTAAGATGGATCCTGTTACCCCTGCTGAAGGACGCGTGTTGGTGGAAATGACCAAGAAATTCGTAGAAGCAGGTTGCAAGGCATTTGCTTTCGCAGAAGGCAACTCCATCATGTTAAAGGTTCAGGCGCAGAAAAACACACAGCGTTCCGAGACCGGTATCTTAGAAGGACACTTCGCTACTGTTGACGAAGCCTTAGCATGGTTAAAGGAAGAAGTTCACATTTAATTGACTCCCATATATTAAATAAAAGCTGGCTTAACAGGGCCAGCTTTTATTTATGTTCTGTTTTCTCCATTCATTATCCGCTCTAAAAAGTTTATGGTTATCTCCTCGTAGCGCTTGGCATCCACCATATAACTCATGCCATGGGTAGCCTCAGGAAAGGTGTGAAGCTCTACAATGTCTCCTCCGGTAGCCTTGATAGCATGACTCATCTCACAGGGTACAAAGCCATCTGCCTCCCCATGAATCAAAAGTATTGGAACTTTCGCGTTTTTCACTGCCTCCACTGCACTACTCTCCTCCAAAGCAAATCCGCCAAACACTCTGGCACCCAGCTTTATAAAGGGATATAACAGTATTAGAGGAAAATGCAGTTCTCTTCCTACCTTGCAAATAATCTCCTTCGGTGAGGAATAGGGACAATCGGCCATGATTCCTTTTACATTTGCGGGCAGCTTCTCCTGGCTGGCCATTAACACCGTAGCCGCTCCCATGGAAATGCCTGCCAACACAATCTTCGTATCCTGTCCAAAACGCTGTAACACATAATCAATCCAGCCAAGGCAATCCCTTCGCTCCTTCACCCCAAAGGTAATTGTCTTCCCTTCACTTTTTCCGTGAGAACGCTGGTCCACCACCAGTACATTGTAGCCCAGCTTTATAGCCAGCTTGGTACCACCGCAAAAATCCACATACCCACTGCTTTTATATCCATGAAACTGAATCTGAAAGGGCGCGCCATCTGCCACATGATAGTACCTGCCGGACAGCTTCAACCCGTCAAAGGAAGAGATAGAAACGCTCTCATAGGGCCTGTCCATAATCTCCCAGATACAACGGTCTATGGTCTCCTTATACTGCGGATATTGGGGGCCGCCGGGCGTAGGCGGCCCGTCCCCTTCCCGCCTTTTGGGTGCCTGAAAGGCAATCCGGTAGCTGACGTACGAAATCGTTAACACATAGGCCACCAATAATACAATCACAAATAAATAAACCAACGTTCTAACTCCTATCTTATATCACTTTTGAGATAAACAAATTTACACTTTGCATTTTCTTAGTTTTTCCCGTTTATGGAATTTTATAACTTCTCCTTCGCATTGTATCATATCTTTGTTCCTACAGCAAAACACCTTCAAATGCCCACGCACTTGAAGGTGTCCTGTGTATATTATTTAATTCTTACTCTCTGACCGGCATAAATGTATTTTTGTCGTATTAATACTCTGTTTAACGAAGCCAGGTCTCTTAATTGCATCTTGTGCTCTTTGGCGATTTTATACAGGGAGTCCCCCTTTTCTACCGTATAATACTGCTCTGCTCCCAGTGGAATTTGGGCATTTTCCTCTTCCTCGCTCTGCTCCATTCCCACCACGATTACCTGCTTACAATAAATCAGATTCGGATTTTTAATTTGAGGATTCAGTGCCAATAATTCTCTTAAGCGCAATCCATGCTTATACGCAATCGTGGAAAGTGTATCCCCACGCTGTACCGTATAGGTCACAGGCTCTAGGGTTACTTTAGAACTCTCCGCATTTGTAGGCGTGGCAACCGGAGCTGTGGTAGGTGCCGGGGTTACCACTGGAGCTGTGGTAGGTGCCGGAGTGGGAATCACAGATGCATCTTCCATCTCGGCTTTTACGATCACAAAAGTGGAGAACTTGTCCGATGCGAAGGTTAACAAATCGCCATTCTGAATCGTTTCCAGCACATCCATAACACTGGTTCCATCCGCATTAAAATGCTCCCGAATAATGGAGTATTTTGCCTTTGCATCAAAATATTCTGCCGGAACCTTTACAGTAAACTCCAGACTCCTTCCCTGCTCCAGACTGGTCACTGCTTCTGTTCCATAGTTTGCATCTCCCCAGTATTTATCACCGGTATCCTTATCTGCAAAATATGTATTAATATTAATATCCACCGCACATACCGGCAACGCCTCCTTAACACTCTCTGCTTCTGTCCTTAACATCTCCTTTAAGGCTTCCAAAGAATCCTGCAGCTCTTCCTTCTGCTCCAACTGTTCCATGACACTTTCCTGTGTTTTCTGGATAAGTACCTCAGCAGCCTTTACCAGCGTCTTTTCCCCGTCGCCAGTGGAAATCTTTACCTCTTCTCCAATATTACTTCCTGCCAGAACATCGGAAATTGTCTCATTCTCAATGGGTGCATATCCGATAGCATCTCCCTCTTTTGAGGTATACATGAAAAGTGCCGGATTCCATTCACCAGCAATGATGATAGGCATATTTTCTGCTGTAAAATACCCCTGTACTACACCTCTGCTATTCTGATATTCCCCATCCTTGATTTTTCCATTAAGAGTAACATTTGCTTCCGGATTATAACGATAAACAGTAATCATTTTATCAACATCTCCTGATATGTTGACATCGCTGGAAGACATATTGAAGATTTCCAAATGCAATTCGTTCACATTTCCATTCACCGTCACATCCAATGGATAGCCATTATCTGAATTTGCGATTGACAATGTATTCAAGTTGATATCCAATGTCAGTGCTTTCGGTGTACTGAAAATACCCACATCCGCTCCATTCGGAATATCCTCCAGCTTGCAATCATCATAAAAAGCTAGCTTATCTGTGGTTTTATTATATGCATAGCGAGTCCATGCGCCATTAACGCCATCCCCATGATAATGCCGATACATGAAATAATAATTTCCCAACTCCGGCTCCACTGCTGTTACCACTACTTTCTCAGATAACACTCCCGCCATCATGGCGAATTCATTTGCTCCACAGGAACCGATTTGCCCGGTGACCTGCCAAGTTTCTCTTTGAACACTTGAGTCATATACGATTTCCTGAATTTTACCACTTCCTAAGGTTCCACTGATATTAATATCTCCTACAAATCCGCTATAATATGTATTTTCCAAAGTCTCGGAGACCATTGTTTTTACCCAGGTGAATTCCCCAACATTACCATTTACCTGTACTTTTCCGTTCAAATTCATAGGAAAATCATAGGTACCTGTCATTCCGGCATGAATTCCTCCAATATCACCATGAACAATCGTAGTTCCACCCCAATTTTGTCCATCTTTGGAGTCCCCATATCCAGTCCATAACGAATCTAAATCTCCGTAAAATGTAACTATTCCGCCATCATTACAAATATTTAAAGCGTGAAGTTCTTTTTCCGGCGATCCTATCTGTATCTCCACATCTCTATCCAGAAAAATATGAAAATCTCCCAGTTCACCGGACAAATTCTTAAGCCACTGTGCACATTCTTCATCCGGGGTTGCATTTATACTGAACATATCCTCTGCAGTTACATTTTCCGGCATGCCCTCCAGCATATTCATTTCCACCATTCCGCCTTCATACCACTTACCTACAGAAATGGAATCATTCCCGCTCACGGTGGGCGTGTCTAAATAATAATAATGCTCTGCCTCAACCTCCATGGGATTCCCCCAAAGACCAATCCCCAGAAGCAAGAGACATGCGCCAACAAAACTACTTTTTTTCATTTGTCCTTCTCCTTTCACATCATTCACTCAAAAAGTTTTTCACTATGCTCAAATAACAAATCATTGAGCGTCTCCACATCATATCCATTTTTCAGCGCAAACAGCACATAGGCATCCCGCTGATCCCTGGGATACAATGCTCCTACTTTTCCATACCGCAACACCTCCTGCGCGTCTTCAATAGAAAGTGGAAATCCCAGGCAAATCTGGATTAACTTATCCCGGGAGGCTTTCTTACTATCGTCCCGGAACAGTTCATATCCATAATTACTCCCCGTCATCTTTGCTCGCCTGAATACATCACTTTTTTCCACTTGATACTTTTCCAACAGCAGACAAAGATACTTTGACAATGACATATCCATCATTTCTCCTTGATTCTTCACCACAAAATCATCAATATTTTTTGTATTCTGCAGCTCAGCCATCAACTGTTCTGTTGTTTTCCTCATTAACCCTTCCTCTTTCTCTTTGGTACTTTAGAATTAATTATACTTTTTTTGGTAATGTCAGTCTTGCGCCCACAGCGTAAACTCCATATAAAAAAGACCATTGACGCGCTCACACCAATAGTCTTTTTTGCATATCTGCACTATTCAAATAAATCTTCACCCTTCTCAAAAAGCAAATCATTCAACTTATTCAAGTCATACCCCTTTTTCAGCCCATACAAGATAAGTGCATCACGAGTGTCTCTGGGGTATAAGGGACTGACTTTTCCCAATTTTAATACCTGTTGCGTTTCCTCAATGGTAAGTGGAAATCCTATACAAATACGAATTAGCTTTTCTCTGGAGGCCTTCTTTTTATCACTGCGGAAGATTTCATAACCGTAGTTATTGTCCTTCATTCCGGCTCTTTGGAAAATCTCACTCTTGTCCAAACCATACTTCTGCAATAATTGTCGCAGATACTCTGAAAGGGAGATGTCCAAAAGCTCGTCCTGATTCTCCTCCAAAAATTTCTCCACATCTGTGACACTTGTCAGCTCATTCATCAGTTCATTGGTCGTCTTTTGCATAAATTATCTGATACTCCTTAGAACAAATCCAAATTAATAATCCTACATACCGCCCGATTGCCGTTCTCCATGGTAATCTGCACATCCACACCTTCCAAATCCTTATACTTCTCCAGTAATTCCGGATGGAAAACAACACCATAACCACCCTCTATAATGTCATATTCTTTACGCGAAACCGGACTTTCTGCCAAGTGAATCTCCGTTATGGGCATCGGTGAATTATTGACATAAAATACTACATCGTTGCCCTTCGCCGAAGAATAATAGGCAATATCTGTATATACCCTTAACAGAAAATTATCTACCTTATCTTCTACACCGTGAACACTCAGATAAAATCCTCCCACAGAATCGATTCCCTCATTTCCGGTCTCCATTCGGACTGTATACACCCCCGGCTCCAGATTTTGCATAAATTCCGCAGTTACTCCTATGATATTATCATAATCCCGGGTATAGTCCCCCTCTTCCAAGGTCATCCATTCCCCATTTTCCCCTCTCGCCTCATCATATCGGCAGATGGAGATACGCTTTAAATTCATCCCATGCAATTCATCACTACAGAGTATGGCATCCCTTGGATAAGCCTTTAAAAAGCGAAATGTAGGGTAATCTCTTCCAATCACTGTTTCCTGGGTTTCACTATACCAGCCATCCTTATCACTCACATCATATTGGAAATTATATAAGTAAGAATGTTGGGTCATTATATAGGATTTTTTTCGCAAAAGCTCCTCCTCCAGAGATACATAATGGTAGGCTTCTTCTAGGGATAATATTTCCGGTTCTGAAGTAGTCTCTTCTTCGTCTATCTCCTGGGGCTCCACCGTCACTTCCGGCACTTCTACCTCTGATTCTTCCAACTGAACCTTCGCAACTGATGACGGCTCCTGCAACAAATCCGTTTTCCCTCCGGGAACCTCCTTATCTGGCGCCAGCAGCATTACCACCGCCGCCAGTCCTACGACACCACATCCCCATATGAATGCTGCCCCTCTGTTTTTTTCCAGCTTCTGCAAATCAGAAAGTACTGCCTGCATATTTCCATAACGTCTTTCCGGGTCAAACATGGTAGCCCGGGTGATAATCTTACGCGCTCTGCGAATATAGTGCGTATTCGCAGAAGCATGCTCCAAAAGCTCCGCAAACACAATTCCCCAGGAATAAATATCGCTTCGAACATCCGTCTGCATAAATCCAAACTGCTCCGGTGATGCATACTCCCTGGTTCCCAGATAAACGGTGTCTCTCTCCTGTTTTTCCTTATACTCTCTGGAAGCATCAAAATCCAGCAGCTTCACTTCCCCCCCAGCGGTAATCATGACATTCTCTGGCTTTAAATCCCGGTGGATAATGGGCGGCTCCATATCATGCAATACCCCAAGCGCACGGCAAAGCTCTGCCATATAATGGGTAAGCTCCGTCGCCTGCAAAGGCTTCCCTTCCTCCAGCACTTTCTGCAATGTCTTCCCGGAGATATACTCTTCCAGAAGAAAGCCTTCCGCCCCCTCCTGCCAAATGCCATAAATCACCGGAAAATAGGGTGCCCGCTTTTCTGCAATGCGTAAGTAATGCTCCCGGGATATTCCATTTTTGTATCTTTTTAAGACTGCAAATCTCACATCATTACCAAGCACCTTCTCCCCCGACACCAGATAAACCTCCGTTTTCTCTGTCTTGGTAATACCAGTAATAATCTCCAGATTTTGCATTCTGAAATCATCTCTTATTGTCATCATCCCTTGTGCTTCCTATATTCTCCGGGTGTACACCCCATATACTCAAAAAATAATTTACCATAATAACTACTATGATTGAAGCCACAGTTCTGGGCAATCTCAGAAATACTCTTATCCGTCTGGGAAAGTAGGAACGTGCTCTGCCGGATTCGATAGCGATTTAAAAATTCTATAGGCGTAGAGCCGGAAAGTGCCCGGAAGGTCCGGCACAAATATTCCCTGCTCACATGCACCTGCTCCGCAAGAAGGGATAGGGAAATGGGTTCTCCGTAATTTACTCTTATATAATCCAGCACTTCCTTCACCAAAAGACTTTTACTGTTCTGCACCCCGGGCATGGTGTCCTCCCCAGCCTTCATCAGCAGATAAAAAATATGTAAAAGACTCTGCTTTATGCGTAATTCATACCCGAAAGCGCCCTCCTCGTAAATGATACAAATATCCCGTATCAAATCTCCAAACTCCGGCGTCAGCTTCACCAGAGCCTTTCTGCGCCCCATAAGCAAGGGCTGCACATATCCGGCAAATACCGCCTCATGCTCCTGACAGAGCAGCGAATAATCAAACACAACCGCAATAAATCCATGCTCCCCCTCATCCTGTGCATTGATGGTGTGCAGGCACCCGGAATTAATAAAAATTCCTTCTCCCGGAGAAAGAACATAGCTATTTTCTTCCAGTTGAATACACAGTGTTCCCCTGGTGGCAAGCAGCAGTTCAAATTCGTTATGATAATGCAGGTATGCCAGCAGCTGCTGGTGCTTATCAAATATGTTGTTGTAAATAGCCACCGGAAATGCCGGCGTTCCATGCTGCAAGGTTTCTTTTAGCTTCGTTTTATCCATTTTTCTCCCAATAAGTCAATAATGTTATATTTCCCATCAAAAAAGTTATATCTTCTCCCACAAATAGACAATATAATTATATCAACGATATATGTAAGAGTAAAGGTACAATCCAAGGAAAGGGGCACACTATGAAAAATACAAAAATTGAGAACCATCAGATTTTTTATTCCATGAACGGAGAGCTTATCCGCATTTCCTCTTGTGGGGAAAATACCATTCGCTTCCAGTCCTTCCCGGAGTGTCAGGTTATTGAGGAAAACTATTCCCTGATGCCGGGAGAAGGGGCGGTTGAAATTGATGAGCAGGAAAAAAGCATTTCCCTGCGAAGTGGCAAATTGCGGGTTATTTTAGAAGAGAATGGCAAAACCACTTATTATTATGATGCGAAAAGAATTCTGGAAGAAAAACCGGAACAGAACTTCGGATATGGCTTTCGTCACTATACCAACAAAGACAGCGGCCTGTGGAATGCCCGCATCACCTTCGAGCCAAATGAAGGGGAGCATTTCTTTGGTATGGGACACAGCTGGGACAATCCCTTTGACCTAAAGGGTTCCTCCATAGACATTGTGAACCTGAACGCCAAATGTACCATCCCTTATGTGTACTCTTCTCTGGGCTATGGTTTTCTCTGGAATGTACCTTCCACCGGTCTGGCAGAGCTCTCAAACAACAGAACCCGCTTCACCAGCGACTGCTGCAACGCCATTGATTACGTCATCATCGGTGGTAGTCCGAAAGAGGCTTGTTCCATTCTGGCAGATTTAACCGGACACGCTCCCCAGATGCCGGATTGGGGCACGGGATTTTGGCAGAGCAGACTGCGCTATGAAACCCAGGAGGAGCTCCTTGGTGTTGCCAGAAGATACAAGGAACTGGGCATCCCCCTTTCCGCCATCATCGCAGACTATTTCCACTGGACGGAGCAGGGTGATTACAAATTTGACCCCAAATACTGGCCGGATGTAAAAGCTATGACCGAGGAATTGCACGAGATGGGCACTAAGCTGATTGTGTCCATGTGGCCCACTATCAACGAAAAGAGCGAAAACTACCGTCATATGTCGGAGAACAATATGCTGATGCGCACCACCCGGGGCAGTGACCGAGTATTTAATTTCTACGGCTGGCAGGCAGAAATCGATGTGACCAATCCAGCCACCAGAGAGTATGTCTGGAGCAAGCTCAAGGAAAACTACATCGACAACGGTGTGGATGCCCTGTGGTTTGATGAAGCCGAGCCGGAAATCCACCCGGAGCAGTTTGATAATTTAATCTGGCACAAGGGCCGGGCGGATATGGTGGGGCTTCTTTATCCCTACTACTACTCCAAGCTGGCGTATGACGGCTTCAAATCCATGGGCAGGGACGATATTATCACTCTCACCAGATGTGCTTATCTGGGCAGCCAGAAATTCGGCTCCCTGGTATGGTCCGGGGATATTCCCTCCACCTTTGAAAGCCTGACTCACCAGGTAAATGCAGGCCTCAATATGGCCATGTGCGGTATCCCCTGGTGGAACACGGATATCGGCGGCTTCTTCGGAGCAGATATCGAAAGTGACTATTTTAGAGAGCTGATTGTGCGCTGGTTCCAGTTCGGTGTATTCAGCCCGGTAATGCGTCTCCACGGCTCCCGCATCAAGCACGGGGAAAAGACAAATATCATCGAGCCCAGCGGCGACCCTAATGAGCTTTGGAGCTTCGGCGCGAGGAACCTGGAAATCTTAAAGGACTTAGTCCTCCTCCGTGAGCGTCTCCGTCCTTACATCAGTGCCCAGATGCAAATTGCCTCTAAGAAAGGCTATCCGGTGATGCGCCCCATGTTCTTTGAGTATCCGGAGGATGAAATCTATTATACCTTAAACGGACAGTACATGTTCGGCGATGACATTATCTTCGCCCCAATTACTATGCAGGGCGCAACTACAAAGAAAGTATACCTCCCCGAAGGAGAATGGATTCTTACCAAGGACAAGAGTCTCTACACCAAAGGAGAATACGAAATCTCCGCAGAAATCCACGAATTCGTTGCCTTTGTACGTGCCGGTGCTGAGGTTCTTGACGCTTTCTAAAATATCTTGACCGGGCTGCCTATAAAACAGCCCGGTTTTCTTTATTTTCTCACTTTCACCGCCAGTGCGTGCGCTCTCATGCCTTCCGCTTCTGCCAGCTCCACGATGTAGTCTGCATTTTCTTTCAATGCCTTTTCCGGGTAACGGATGACACTATAGCCCCGCATGAATTCCTGCACGGACATCCCGGAGGAGAATCTTGCGGTTCCACATGTGGGAAGGATGTGATTGGTACCGCAGAAATAATCTCCCACCGGTTCGGTGCTGTATTCTCCCACAAACACTGCGCCTGCATTAGTAAGCTGATTTAAGGCATCTTCGCAATCTTCCAGTAGCAGCTCCGCATGCTCCGGGGCAAGCTCGTTTACTGCATTCACTGCTTCCTGTATAGAATCCACCACGAAGATATCCCCATAGTTTTCAAAGGATTTTCCGGTAGCTTTCACAAGATCGTTTTCCTGACAGAGGCGGTTAATTTCCGCCTTAATCTCCTGCGCCCGGGCCTCAGATAAGCAGAATGTGGCGCTGGCCTCAAAGCCGGTTCCGTGCTCCGCCTGAGACATCATATCCGCCGCAATGAAGGTGGGATTCGCCTTCTCATCTGCAATAATGGCAATCTCCGAAGGCCCTGCAATGGAATCAATTTTTACTTCACCAAACAAAAGCTTCTTCGCCATCTGGGTGTAGTTGTTGCCCGGTCCGGTGATGGCATCCACCTTCTTCACCGTCTCCGTTCCATAGGCCACAGCTGCCAGCCCCTGGGAACCGGACAGCTTATAGTAATTCTTCACTCCCAGATAGTCCGCCACATATAATAAGTGTTCATCAATGGTACCGTCCGCTCTGGGCTTGGTCAATATGTAGATGTTGGGAACTCCCGCCACAATGGCCGGCACCAGATTCATGCACAGAGTGGAAATCAGCGGCGCCATATTCCCAGGTACCGTAACTGCCACGCTATTTACCGCCGTATAGCGACGCTCCAGCACCGCGCCATTCTCATACTCCTCCGTGAAGCCCTTCGGCAGCTGCCGTCTGTGAAAACGGAACAAATTGTCACAGGCTCTCTTCACAGCTTCCTTGAATTCCTCCGAAACCATTTCCTTTGCCCTTGTGAATTCCTCCTCGGATACGAAAAGCCCGATTTCCTTAATATCCACGTTATCAAATCGCTTCATGTAATCGTACAGGGCCTTATCTCCCTGCTCCCTTACGTTCTTAAGCACCTCCTTTACGATAGTCTCTACCTCCGCCGGAATGCTGCTTCTCCTTTTTAGGAGATTGATGAATCTTGGATTGTCGTAACTGAATTTGCTGATGGTAACCATATTGTCCTCCTTTTTAAATAAATAAAAAGAACGCCTGACCCACGTTTATCAAGGAAATTTTCCCTAACAAACGTGGATCAAGCGTTCTTCGCTTACTATCAACGTCAGTATAGCAATCCAAAGCGCTTTTGTCAAGTAACATATTAGCAGGACAAAGCACCCTGCCCATCTCTGCCGCATACCTTAAAAGGTGAGTATAAATCCACTTACAATTTCAGAAAGGCTTGGCTTAAAATGATGAAAAAATTTGATTTTGCCATCGTGGGCGGAGATAAGCGCACCGCGGGCATGGCGCAGGTGTTTGCTCTTCGGGGCTATGAGGTTGTCTGCTACGGCACTGCAGAAGCTCCCTCCCATGAGAAAATTCACTATGCCCAAACCCTGCAGGAGGCTGTCTCCAAGGCTCCCGTCATCATCTGTGGCATCCCCTTCGCCCAGAACGATGCCCTGTACTTCGCAGATAAAAGCATCCATGTCCCACTTACAGAGCTGCAGCGTATGCTACGGAAAATGCATAAGATATTTGGCGGTGTCATCTCCGAAGATTTTCGGCGAGGCTGCGAGAAGCGCGGAATCGGCTGTTACGATTTTATGCTGGATGAACCACTGGCAATCTATAATGCTATCGCCACAGCGGAGGGTGCTATTTTAGAAGCTCTCCTCCACAAAGATACCCATCTTCATCAGAGCAAAACCTTGGTACTGGGCTACGGACGCTGCGGCAGAGTCCTGGCAGATAAGCTAAAAGGTCTCTCTGCACAGGTCACCGTCTGCTCTGAACAGGCACAGGAGCTTGCAACTGCTCAGGCCCTTGGCTTCCAGGTGATGCCCCTTTCCAAGCTGCCAAAGAGTATAAGGCACTTCGAATATATCTTCAATACCATCCCCGCTACTGTACTTACCGAACTCCCCCTGCGAAACATGAAGGCCGATTCTCTGGTTATTGATATCGCCTCCAACCGTGTGGGTGTGGACTATAACGCCGCTGAAGGCCTGCAGAGAAAGGTTCTATTCTGTCCCGGCCTGCCCGGAAAATACGCATCCTTAAGCTGCGCAGAAAATCTGGCAGATTTCGTTTTAAATAAACTGTAGAAAGGAATCCCCCCATGGAATTAAAAGGAAAGAAAATCGGCGTAGCCCTGACCGGCTCCTTCTGTACCTTTGAGAAAACATTTCAGGAATTGCAAAAGCTGGCTGACTTAGGCGCAGAGCTTTATCCCATTCTTTCAAATGCTTCCCAGACCATCCACTGCCGGTTCGGAAGTCCTGAAATGTATCTGGAGAAAATCGAAGCCATCACAGGCAGAAAGCCCATCCTCTGCATTGAAGGCGCCGAACCCATCGGCCCCAGCGCCTATCTGGATATTCTGATGATTTTGCCCTGTACCGGTAATACTGCTGCCAAGCTGGCAAACGGAATCACGGATACCCCGGTGCTGATGGCAGCCAAAGCTCACCTTCGGAATAATAAGCCTCTGGTCATCTCCATTTCCACCAATGATGGCCTTGGTATGAATATGAAAAATATCGGACTTTTACTGAATGCTAAGAATATATATTTCGTGCCTTTTGGGCAAGATGATTGTATAAAGAAGCCAAACTCTCTGGTAGCTCATTTAGACCGGCTGCAGCCCACTTTGGAGCTGGCACTGGATAATAAGCAATACCAGCCCATTCTTTTATCCTACCAAAGCAAGGAATAAATCTTTGAAAGGAGGAAGGGAATAAAAATGTGCGGAATTGCAGGTTTTAGTACCTTTTCTATGAATTATACGGAGGATGCCGGCAAATGGTATTCCGTGCTGCAAAAGATGAATAAAGAACAAAGGCACAGGGGCCCTGACGAAGAAAATGTATATCTGACCAGACACTGTGGCCTGGCACATGTGCGCTTATCCATCCTGGATTTGGCGCTGGGACAGCAGCCCATGACCAGACAACTGGGAAACCACCGGGCTACCATCGTCTTTAACGGCGAAATCTACAATATGCCCGCTCTGCGCAAAGAGCTGGAGACACAGGGCATCCATTTTCAGACCACCTGTGATACAGAAATAATCCTGCTGGGTTATCTGGTTCATGGCATTGATTATGTGAAAGAGCTGAATGGTATCTTCTCCATCGGTATCTGGGATGAAACACTGGATAAATTATACCTTGGCCGTGACCGTCTGGGTGTGAAGCCCTTATTTTACACGATGAAACAGGGCACCTTAATCTTCTCTTCCGAGCTGAAGGGAATTCTTTCTTTTCCGGGAGTAAAGCCCATTGTGGATAGGGAGGGCTTCTGTGAGGTTCTGGGACTTGGCCCTGCTAAAACCTATGGAAAGGGTGTATTTAAAGATATTTCAGAGTTGCTGCCGGGTGAGTTTCTGGAATTCCACGATGGCATCCTTCAAACAAGAACCTACTGGAAGCTGGAAAGTGCTCCTCATGAGGATTCCTGGGCGCAAACAGTGGAGAAAACCCGCTATCTGGTGACGGACGCCATTAAGCTCCAGATGCTTTCTGACGTGCCCATCTGTACCTTCTTATCCGGCGGTATCGACAGTAGCCTGGTAACCAGCGTATGCAGCAGGGAACTCCAAAAACAAGGCAAACAGCTGGATACCTACTCCTTTGACTTTAAGGACAACGATATCAACTTTAAGAGCAACACCTTCCAGCCCTCACAGGATCGCCCATGGGTGGATAAAATGGTAGAATACACCGGCTCCAACCACCACTATCTGGAATGCTGCAACACGGATTTGTATCAGTATTTATTTACTGCAGTAGATGCCAGAGATCTGCCCTGTATGGCGGATGTGGAAGCCTCCATGCTCTACTTCTGCGAAAAGGTATCTCACCAAAACAAGGTAACTCTGACCGGAGAATGTGCGGACGAAATCTTCGGCGGTTATCCCTGGTTTCATAAAAAGGAATGCTTCGAAGCCGACTGTTTCCCCTGGTCCATGGATTTTTCCCCCAGAACCATGCTCTTAAGGGACGATGTGCTGGGGAAGCTGCCTCTGGAGGAATATGCGAGAGCAGCTTACCACAAAACCATTGCAGAAACTCCTATATTACCCGGCGAATCTGCGGAAGAAAAGCGGCGCAGAGAAATCTCTTACCTGAATCTGAAATGGTTCATGCAGACCTTACTTGACCGCATGGACAGAACCAGCATGCATGTAGGCTTGGAAGCCCGTGTTCCCTTTGCAGACCACCGTATTGTAGAATATCTCTGGAATGTACCATGGCATATGAAGTGCAAAGATGGCGTGGTAAAGGGACTTCTCAGGGAAGCTTCCAGAGGACTACTGCCCGATGAGGTACTTTTCCGCAAAAAGAGTCCTTACCCCAAGACCTATGACCCGGCTTATGAAGGACTTCTTCGGAAAGAGCTGCTGCGTGTACTAGCCAATCCCATCTCTCCATTAAATCAGTTGGTGGATTTGCAGAAGGTAAAGGCCTTCATCCAGTGCCCTTCCGATTATGGCAGACCATTCTACGGTCAGCTCATGGCAGGCCCCCAGCTGCTGGCATACCTTCTCCAGATCAACTACTGGATGGAGAAATATGGGGTGATTGTAGATATATAGATTTTGGCAAAAGAAAAGTAGCCGGATGAATGTCCGACTACTTGTACATAATCTCTCTTTTTAACATTTCGTATATATATGCAGAGCCTTCTAAATACAAGCCAGTTTCTATATCGTTTAGCTTTTCAAAAACCTCTGACATAAAAAAGAGCTCCAATGCCTGCTCCATAGAAATTCCCTTATCTTCTATGAGATACCGAACCACTTCTTGTGTGGTGTATTCAATCATTTCCTGTTGCCCGTTCGTCATGCAACACACCTACCTTTTTTAGATATTTCAAAGCCTTCTCCGTATGAAACGTATATTGATTCGTTAATCTACCAAAATCAAATTCTCTCTTCATATATTCCGCATCAATTGTCCCCCTGCTGAACTGCCGAATCAAAAGCCCCACCGTATCATCAGCTACCGGACCTACAACCACATCATACTTGCAATCAAGATTGCATTCCAAACTTGCATAATCCGAAAACTCTCTATCTCGATTATTCCTAATGAAGATAGCCCATTCAATAGTTGGTTTATCCTCAAAAACTCTGCAATTTAATTCGTCTATCTCCACTAAATTGTCCGGCACTTCATATACAATTACCGTAGGTCTGCCACCCGCGATTCGTGTTCTGCGCTGTGCCATTCTCCATGCCTGCTCTTCCAATAAAGTAGTATAAAATCCACAACCAAAATCTTTATTAGGCATACATTTGGCCAAATCTACAGTATCGATTTCCATATTTGAACCATGAAAAAGCTTCAATTAACTGTACCTCCGTTTTTTCTGCATATTGCAGCAAGATCATCCAATACATCATCAAATGAGAGTGTATGCTCTACATCATAAAATTCCTTTAAGAACTCAATCCCTTTGTTTCGATTCAAATAAATATATGCATCTCTCATATGCATTTTATATCTACTCGCAAATTCACTGATACAAATCACAATATAATTCAACATATTTACATCTTCTTTCGCCATACCACACTCTCCTTTCCATGGTTTCTAACTTTCTTTTATTATATCAGAATCCGTTTCTTCTTTCACTACTGTATTTATCTATGCATTCTGAATATATTATAATTATTTCAAATCATTTTGAGATAAAAGAAGCTTATCTAAAGCCTCTCTGTTTCCCGCAAACACATTTTTATCAATATATCTCTCTACCCCCGCATATCCATCCAGTATCGCTGTGTCGGAATACTGCCAAAGTGTCCATTGGCGGTTTAGAAGAAGCTCCGGTGTCAAATATACGTCCCGAATCCACAGAGGATAGTCTGAAAACTCCCCATCCAAGTACTTATAATACACCGCATAGGTGGTATAAATCATAGGTTTTACACCATACTCCTGCTCAAGCACCTGTAGCATATCCGTCAATTCTAAAATCACCTGCTCTTTCGCCGGTGGATTCTCCATCTTATCTCCGTAATACTCAACGTCTACCACGGGGATAAGTTTTCCTTCCAATGTCCCAACTGTCTGAATATAATTCTCCGCTTGCGTCTCTCCTTCACTGTCAAAGCTAAAAAAATGATATGCTCCGATCTTCAAAGAAGTCTGCGCTGCTTCTTCCCAGTTTTCCGCAAACGCTTCATCCACAGAGCTACTTCCTTCGGTAGCCTTTATATAAGCAAAGTCCATATCCTGATTTTGCAGAACCACCCAGTCAATATCTCCTTGATAATGGGAGACATCTACACCATGCACCTCACATCCTCCGGCCAGCCAAGTACTAAGCTTTACTATTTTAAGTAAAATGCCACCTATTATAATAATTACGCCCAGAAGTATGATAAGCATTATCATGCAGACTTTCCTCGGCACATTCACTCTGAATCTCATGCCTTCACCGCCCAGCGCATCTTGGTCGAACGGGCTCTGGGATTGCGGTTACACTCCTCCGCAGAGGGGCGAATCACATCCGCTGCCACATCGCTGTAAAGTCCCGCCTTTTTCTGCTCCTTGAAAAATTTTTTCACCAATCTGTCCTCGCCGGAGTGGAAGGTAAGAATAGCTACCCTGCCACCGGGTGCCAGCACATCCGGGAGCTTTTCCAGGAAAGCGTAGAGCACCTCATACTCATTGTTCACATCGATTCTAAGAGCCTGGAAGACTCTCTGACAGGACTTTTTCACCGCTTCCTTACGCTCCTTCTCCGGGATGAACACAAGAGCCTCCTCGATAGCCTCCTTAAGCTGTGTGGTGGTCTCAATTTTCTTGCCGCGTTTCGCGTTCGTCACAATCTTTTCCGCGATTTTCTCTGCATAGGGCTCGTCCGCATTTTCCTCCAGCATACCCCGCAGCTCTTCCTTGGAAATACCTCTAAGGCGCTCTGCCGCACTGATGCCCTTTTGGGGATTCAGGCGCAAATCCAAAGGGCCCTCAAACTTATAGGTAAAGCCTCGCTCCGGATTATCAATCTGCATAGAAGATACCCCCAAATCCGCCAGCACAAAATCAAGCTTCTTTCCGGTATCCTTCACCACCTGATCAATGTCTGCAAAATTCTGCAAACGCACCGTCAAAATATCCTCTCCAAAGCCCTGACTTGCCAGACGCTCCTTGGTTTTTACCGACTCAATAGGGTCCACATCCAGACCATAAATATGCCCACTACCTTGTAAGCACTTCAGCATCTCCTTGGTGTGTCCGCCGTAGCCCAGTGTGGCATCCAGCCCAATCTGTCCCGGCCGAATCTGCAAAAAGTCCAGAATCTCCTGCACCATGATGGAAATATGCATTCCCGCAGGGGTACTGCCCTTACTGATAACCTTAGAGATGGTGTCACCATACTTTTCCGGATTGTGCTCCTTGTATTTTTCACTGTATTTTTTAGGATGCGTGCCCGAATACCGCACGCGACGCTTATGCTCTTTTGGTTGATTTTCCATGTTCAAATACCTGCTTTCTCATCTACATTATTTCGTGTTTACTCCATCATTTCTAAGGTCACACGTTTCCACTGAAATTTCTCCAGCTTCACCTTTCCATCTATAAATTCCACACCTTCGGCCTCCAAAAGCTCCACCTGGCGATTTTCTCCCCCAAAGGCAAAGGCTCTGGAAACCTCTCCAAAGCGATTCACCACTCTGTGACAGGGGATGTGCTCCGGGTCCGGATTGGCGTGGAGGGCATACCCCACTACCCGGCTCCACCGTCTGGAGCCAGCCAAAGAAGCTACCTGCCCATAGGTAGCCACGTAGCCCTTGGGAATCTGCTTTACCACTTCGTAGATTAACTCGAAGGTCGATTTCTCCTGTTTCATTAGTTCACTCCTACATTTCCCCCGAATTCGAGGGAATTAAAAAATTATACTTAAATACTCTCCGCCAACGTCTTCCGCTTCTTCCACTTCCCGGACACAAAGTAAAACAGTCCCGGTACGCCACATCCGTAGGGCGCCAGTCCATATCCCAGCACGAAGCCGAAGAATCCCCATTCCAGCGCAATACCAAACAGCCAACTCAGCCCGATTCGCAATGCCACGCCGTCCAGCAGTGACAGCACCATGCTCAATCTGGCGTTGCCAATTCCCTGGACAAAAGCATTGCTGCCACGCATAATAGCCATGGCAGGAAACATCCATAGAATAGCCTTGATAAAGGTTCCTGACATCTCATGCACCAATGTGTCATCGGAAAACAGCATAAACAACTGCTTTCCACAGCTAAGGTAAATAACCATAAACACCACCGTTAAAGCTGCCGCATAAGCCCAGGCAAAGTAAACCACCTTTTTGGTTCTCTCCTGCTGCCCTGCCGCAATATTCTGGCTGATCATAGGCATGGCTGCATACTGAATTCCCTGGGAAATTTTATTAATGATATCATCGATTCGCACTCCCACGCCGAAGGTCGCAGACGCCACTACGCCCACATTATTCACCATGGAGTTTACAAACATCATGGACAAATTGATACAGCCGGATTGAATAGCCATGGGGGTCCCCAGCCCCATAATCAGCTTGGCATACTTCTTCTTTATACGAAAGCTTTCCTTGTGGAAATCAAATCCGAAGGCCTCTCTGTTCTTATACAGAAAATACAAGGAAAACAGAAAGGAAACCGCCTGTCCAATAATGGTAGCCCACGCAGCTCCCGCCACTCCCATCTTCATGATTCCGGTAAAAAGAATATCCAGCACCAGATTCACCACGGAAGCAATTCCGATAAAAATAAACGGTCGCTTGGAATCTCCCATTCCCCGCAAAACGGCGGATACCATGTTGTAGCCGGCGGTAAAAATCAGACCCAGACCGCATATGACAAGATAATCCATCGCCATATCAAAGGATTCCGCAGGGATGTTCATAATATGTAAAATCCACGTCCTACCAATCAAAAATGCCGCCGTTAACACCAACGCAATCATCAGAATCAGACTGAACAAAGTCCCTATGATTTCATTCATTTCCTTCCGTTTTCCGGCACCTAACGCCTGCGCCACCAGTACCTGCCCACCATTGGAAAATCCAAGACATACCATGGTAGCAAAGTTCAGAATCAGACTGCTCTGCGACACAGCGGAAAGCCCCGCCGTACCTACATATTTTCCCACAATAATCATATCTATGGTGCTATACAGCACCTGCAAGGCATTGGATGCCATAAAGGGTATGGCAAACCATAATAATTGCTTTGCCACATTCCCCTTGGTAAAATCCTTTGCCAGACTCTTCTTACTCATTCCAGACCCTTCCTTAATAACTTCTAATTATCTCTTCCGTAGCAAACCGCCTCGCCGCCTCCTGTTCACACCAGCCTAAGCACTGCTCATAGCCACAGGCCTTAGCGCCCGCAATCATCCCGGACACAATTTTCTCGAACTCCTCATCCGATTCCGCATAAATAGCCTTCCAGGATTCGGTGACGATGCAATTGCTTACCTGTTCCCACACCGTCTTAAGGCTTTCACTCTTCTCCGGTTCTTTATAAGGCACTTCCGGAATTACTACACAGTTCTTCGACTGCATATATTCCAGCGCCTTGGAAGCTCCGGTATATTCCTGCCAATCCTGCTCCGCCGGGCAGACGGGTGGCAAAAGATTACTCTTCCAGCTCTCTGCATTATAAGTTTCTCCGTTTGCGTCCGGATTTTCTGCATTATAACTCCATGTGGAGTTATTTATCTGAGGGCAACCATCGCCGAAATAAGAACCGCCATACTCCTGTGGCATGATGGTAACCCGGTCTTCATAGCAGGACTTGCCCAGCTCCGTAAAATAAGTATTG
Source organism: Lachnospiraceae bacterium (assembly GCA_017461775.1). GTDB lineage: Bacteria > Bacillota > Clostridia > Lachnospirales > Lachnospiraceae > Acetatifactor. The sequence goes on along the minus strand of JAFTXD010000156.1, from coordinate 45,691 downwards.
CCCTCCGCATCATAATCCCAGCTCACACCCTTGGGCCCATACAGACCTGTCAGCACACCCTCCGGGGTGCAAAACCAGTTAATAATCTCCATGCAGAGCTCTTTATGCTCACTATTTGCGCCAATGGTCCAGACACGGTTTCCGCCGATTACACTCATGCCAAATGCAGCCGGCGTAGCTTCCTCCGGCACCAAGGCGGCCATATACTTATTCTGGGTTATGTGTTCCTGCGTATTGTAAGCCAGACTACCGGCATACTCCACCGGTGAGAAAAAATATCCACTACTTTCCAGCTTCTTTAAGGTATCCTCATAGTTCTGGGAACCGGCATCCGGTTCCAGCAGCCCCTTTTGATACAGAGTATTTAGAAATTTCAGCATTTCCAGATAGGGACCGTTTTCCTCCAGAGCGCCATGATATGCGCCGGTCTCCGCATCATAGAAGCCTAGATGAAAGGCATCATATCCATAATACGCCCCAGCCATATATCTGGCACCAAGCACCATCCCATCGTCCCACTCCGGCCAGATGGCCATGGCATAGGTTTCCTCGCCGTTATCATCCACCGGGCAAAGCTCCTTCATGTCCTCCAGTACGGAAATGAACTCCTCTAAATCTTTCACCTCCGGATACCCCAGCTGCTCATACAAATCCCAGCGAATATCCCAAGTATAAAGGAGGGATGAAAAGGTATCGTTATCCGATGCTACGGAATTTCCAAAGCCAAATATCTTGCCTGCTTCAGGGGTAAGACTACGATTATGCTCCAGCGCCGGTTTCATATTTTCCAATATGTATGGTCCATGCTCCGAAAGCAAATCATTCGCTTCCCAGTCCAGAAGCAAGCCCTCCTTCACAGCTTCCTGATAATTGCCACCGATGCTCCCAAACACCATAATATCCCCCAAAAAGCCCTGTTCCAAACCTTCTTCAAAATCAAGAAGTGGGGATATCATCAGCTTCACATTAAACTTTTCCAACATGACCTGGGCAAACCAACCAGCCTGCTCACCATTGTAGCTGGAGAGCTCACTGTATACAATCAGCTCCACCGGTTCTTCCGGCGTAGCTACATCTTCTTCACTTGAAGGCTGTTCTGTGCTTTCATCCACTGCGAGTAACGCTTCCGTCTCTTTTGCTTCTTCTGCGGGGATATTACCGCAGGCCGTGCACAGACACAATATCAATGACATCATCATTCCATAAAATCTTTTCACAGTACGCCCTCCCCTATTTATCATATATTCATACTACACCATTCTATGAAATAAAAAAAGTGTTCAATAAAAGACGCGCCAGCTTTTTCTACCCTGACGCGTCTTATCTAACTATGATTTCCAATGGTCCTTACCTCTTTCTAAAAAATCTTTTTCTTAGTTACAATCTATATGAAGTTGTGTGGTGTGACTTCCATCTTTAATATTCATGAATGGAAGCTTAGGTGTTAAGGATTAAGTGTTTGGTGGTCCGTACCTCACTTTCTTTCGTATTTGAATCTTTCTGATTCATCTGTTGTTTAGGTTTCTCTTGTTTATGGTTTTATTATATCATGCCCCGCTAATTTGTCAATACATTTTTGCAATTATTTTTGAATTATTTTATTATTTTTATTTGCCATTCGAATTTTCAGACTTTATCTTCTGTAACATTCGTTCAAAACCTGATGCCCATCCATCAATGAATAATCTAAAAGCCCCCTGGGAACGGCACTTCCAGGAGGCTTGTTAGTATACATACGCCTACTTAGATACAGTAATCTTTTCTTCGATTTCCTGCTGTAATTCTACCTTAATCTCTTCCATACGCTTCAATAAATCTGAGATCGCATCACTCTCGCTGTGAGGCATAAGCTTCTCACCCTTCTTCTCCTTCTCAGCAGCCATTTCCTTACGCATTTCGATATCTTTTCTAAACACTGTCTTAAATACGGTACGCACAAACGGCTGAATAAAGAACAACTGACTAAAGAATGCAAATGGGAAGTTAAAGCAAATCAATTTTAACCACTCTGCAAGGAAGTGAATCAAATTGAACTCCATAAAATTGCATGGATAGTACAAAATCGCTGCGATAAAGCTCATAAGCGGACACATCACTAATACTGTGGCAGAAATAATCATTGTTTCAAAAATGAACGGATGATTTTTCTGCGGATTGAAGTAATGACATGCAATCTTAAATGACTGGGGACTTCCCACGAAAATCTCCAATGTGTATGCAAGCACAAACTCAATCAGAACTACTGCCCAAATCGGAATATTGTGTCCCAGTACAGGTACACCACCCATCCTGTTAATTGCTTCCAAAACTCCGCATGCTCCGGTATTAGCAATGAATGTGTTTCCATGTATTACATACAAGCTGTAGTATACATAAGCATGAACGGTAATCACAACCGTTACAAATGCAAAAAATAGTTTTTGAAATTGGGTTCTTGGCATAAATGTCCTCCTCTTAAGTGCAAAAAAACACAAGTACCGCTATGCCGTAAATCTTTATATGTACCGTAATCAGATTTACATGCCGAAGCAACACTTGTGTCGTTTTACCATATTATTTATTTTTTCAACAGTTCTAGATTTTAACAGAAAAAGCTTCCAAGAGTCAAGGTGTTTATTCAACACTCCTTCAAATTATTTTTATCCCTACTCTGAAATCACTACCACATTTGTTAACGGATTCTCGGCAATGGGATTCTGCCTCACATCCACACACCGCAGCATTGGACAAGATAGTAGTGGTGATAAATCCGTCACATAGCCCTCTCTAATCTCCAAAAACTTCAGATTGGGAAGATTCTTCACAAAGCTAATGTCTGCTATCTGATTGTAGGACATATCCAGTTTTTCCAACAACTCACAGTCCTGAAAAACACTCTCCGGTACCTCTGTCAATTCACAGCTACACAGTGATAACTCCCTTAAATTTGTCAGCTTATTCAAAACAGACAAATCGGTCACATCAAAGTATGTTAAGTCCAGCTTCTCCAGGGTAATCGCTTCACAGTAAAGCTTCAGTACCTCTTGGTCATCCTCCGGACCACCATTATAGTAATCCCCAAAATGTGTACCGGAGAGATCCAACACCTTAAGATTATCACTCACAATTATTTCCGTGGGAGGTATTTCAAAGCCACAGTTTGTAATCTTAAGCTCCTCCAGACCATCCACTGCAAACAATTCATCTACCGGCTCTTCAAACTGCATCATATCAATTGTAAGCTTTTTAAGCTGCGGCAATTCTTGCAATACCGAAAAACCCTCCATCGCCATACCCCAAGTATTGGTCTGGGCAAGAGTCAGTTCCTTCAGATTCTTCATTTCCGCAATAGGCAGCATTACATCATCATAAAAGGTCAGACGCACTTCCAGCTTTTCCAACTGTTCCAGCTCATATAAAAAGTCCAGATTATATACTGTATGTAATGCCAGGGACTTCAGGTTCTTCAGATTACCAATTTCTGCATATTCCGGTTGTCCTCCACTCAAACTGTTTATGTTTAACTCTAAAAACTCTAACTCCTGCAAAGTTCCCAAGCCTTCAAAATCATCCAGCTCCCCATTCTCTGACAGCCTGAGCGTTTTCAGCTTCTTCAAATCCTTTACAAACCCTATGTTCAAAATATCCGTACAGGTAATACTCAGATTCTCCAGCTCCGTAAAGGATGAAATCATACTCAGGTCTTTAATGGCATTATAGCCGCCATCAATATATAAGCTTTTAAGGCCCGTCAACTGCTTAAGCGGGGCATAACTTGCCGTTTCAAAACAATAATTGCAAAATAAGGTATCTAAGGTAGTACATTTCACTACCTGATCCATATTATTTTCATCAATTCCCTCAATAAAGAGCTTTTTTAGTGATGAAAAACGTTCAAGACCGGCTAAATCACAATCAGAAACTTTTAATACTTCAATCTGTTCTACAGGTAGATTCGTTTCCAATAAATCTTTTAGATCCCAACCACAATCCACCATCGTCAAATGCGGCATATCCGAAAAATCCATATCTGTGTAATCTCTCAAACTGATAGAGGTAAGATTCGTAAAGTTCCTGATATCTCCATAGATAAGCGCAAAGCTCTCCTCGGGATAGGGCAGGGTAACCTTCTGTATGGTTTCCTCAAAAGCCTTATTATAGCCAAAAAGAATGGACCCATTATAATCCGGTAGTTTTTCCCGGTAATCCGGTTCATACTCACGATAATCCTCTGTACTGTAAAAGAAAGTACAGGTCTCCCAGAAGCCTTCTATTTTGAAATACTTTATACTCTCTAGTTCTTCTTTTGTCACTTCGTCAGCAGGCTTTCCAAACATTAGATAAACTACCTGCTTCATAGTCTCCGAACGAAAGCCGTCCCACTTTTCCGTAGGCTCTTTCTTTGTGGAAGTATAGTCTCCAAAATCTTCCTTTTCCTGTGTACTTTCTACAAGCCCTCCGTCCCATGGCAGTTCTTTTACACCTGACGGCTCATCTGCCTCTTTTCTAAATAGTAAAAAAACACAACAACACATCGCAACAAGCATCATGGCCAACCCAATCACTCCAATGGCATTTTTCTGTTGTGGGCGTATCGTTTGCGGCTTTACTGTTTGTAACTTTGCAGATTGGTGGTTCGTTTCAGCATACGCCTCCGGAATCCGCTCCAAAAGCACGTTCACAATATACTTTTGTCCACAATATTTACAGCGAGCATAGATTTCGTCCTGCATCTCCAAGTCAGCACCACAATCCCGACATTCCAGCTTGACTAATTCTCTACGTACATTAAATTTAGATGTTTTGCTTTTCTTCACTTATTAACAGGCTCCTTGTATTACATTTATCTTATGGATGAACAATAACCATAGTGATTATATTACGTTACGGTTCCTTTCGCAATCCCAACCACTATATACGCACGATTCCCATTTTCCTCGTCATCATAACAGAGACGAGATACGCTTTGCGAGTCTCGCTCTGATTAGCGGTCGTCAAATGTTCACTCGTGCAAGCACGGTGTTCATTTTCCTCGTCGCCATAACAAAAAAGGCGTCCAGCAAGGACACCTAAATCTAGACAACAAAAAAGCCGAAAACCCGCCATTTTGCAAGCCTTCGACCTTTAGTGGACCGCCAGGGGCTCGAACCCTGGACACCCTGATTAAGAGTCAGGTGCTCTACCAACTGAGCTAGCGGTCCGTTTTTTGTTTTGTGCTGTTCACCAGCGACTTGATTATAATAACAAAGTCCTCGGGGAATGTCAACACCTTTTTGCAAATTTTTTTAAAAATTTTTATTTTTTATTTTTTCGCTACTTTTTTGCTTCTTTGCACGCTTTACAATAGCCATACAATTCCAGCTTGTGTTCGGTAATCTGGAAGTCGTCGCCGGTCTCGGGGAAGTGGATATGGGCAAAGGGGCAGGATGCCAAGGGAACACGTTTGTGACAGGTAAGGCACACCGCATAATGAGTATGCCCGCCTCTGTTTAATTCATACACTACGGTTGCATCCTCCATCCAGGTGGTCTTGCGGACCAGATGCTTTTCCTCAAAGGCATTTAGAATACGATAAATCGTAGATGGCGCATAGCTGCCGTCCGTATCCTGCATGGCTATTTTATTGTAAATCTGCTGGGCACTCATGGGTTCTGTAGCATCATGAAGAATATTGTACACATCCTTGCGCTGCTTGGTCCATTTGATGCCCTGAGGGTATTCATGATTCATATTTCATACTTCGAAAGACCTCTGGACACCCTGATTAAGAGTCAGGTGCTCTACAAGGCTCTTTCAACCTCCAATAATATAAAACTATTAAAAAATCGGAACAAATCCAATAATGATGCCTGTTGCAATACCAATGCACATCAGCAGGGACATAATCCTTATATTTTCCCGTCTGTCATGATTTACGCGGAACAGAATCAGTAATCCCACGCCTGCATTCACAAACAAACCGCTCATCAGCGCCCCGAAGCCCATAGCACCCTTTAAGTAAAGTTGGGTTAGTACTACCGAGGATGCACAGTTGGGAATAAGTCCGATAACAGCCGCTGCAATCTGTCCAATAATCGGACGATTCAGCACCAGATTGCCCAGAGCCTCTTCTCCTACCGTATGCATCACCAAATTGAGCACAAAAGATACCAGTAAAATAAATACGGCAATATGCAGAGTATGTGTCAATGCAGAACGGATTACCCCTTTCTCGCAGTGACAATGCTCATCCTCACACATCTCGTGAATATGGTCATGGTCTTCCTTAGCAGGCAATACCTTGTCAATCACCAGACCACAGACAGCTCCCACCACTATCTTCAAACCGAAAATCACAAAAATCAAGGATAACGCTCCCGGATGTGCAAGTAATATAGGTAATACCTCATCAGAGGTAGCCAGAAAAATGGCAACCAGTGTACCCATGCTGATAACCCGACCCGCATAAAGGTTGGCTGCTGCTGCTGCGAAACCACACTGAGGCACGATTCCTACCACCGCTCCGATGATTGGCCCTGCACTTCCTGCCTTCTTTATCAGCTCGTTGGCATGTCCTCCGGCTTTATGCTCCAGCCATTCCATCACCACATAGGTGAGAAACAGGAAAAGAATTAAAAACACATTATCCTTAAGGGTATGTATAACAATATGTGAAAGTTCGTGTAACATAAGATGTCTCCCATAAAAATAGTTCTAAATGCAAATGAGTTGCAATTGCATTTAGAACTATAATCATTTTTCACAATATTGTCAAGTGATTTTTGTCGAGAATTACAAATTTCAGCCCATCTGACGTATTTTGGCAATTGCTTTCTCAGGGAGTAGACATCTGGCATGCTCATCGATAAAGGTCAGTTTATCTAAGGTGGCGCCATACAGGGAACCAAATTCCAAGGCCTTCACACAAGCTCTGGAATACCTCTTATACGCAGCAGCTCCCTTTTCCAGATACAGGTAATAGGTATCCTCTAATTTATATAAACAACTGATAACCCGCAATGTTGTAGGTAAAATCTTCACATATTCGCACAAATCATGGAGAGATGCAAAGGCAAACACTGCAAAATCCGGCATATCCTCCGGAGGCTGGGGCTCACTCTTCAACACAGGCTCACTGCTTTCCTGAATTTCTTTCCCGGCAGCCTTGCTCATCTGGACTTCTAATGCCTTTTTCATCTCCTTCAGATACTCCAGCACGGAAGGATTCCCCTCCACGTCCAGAGGAGATTTCTCAGAAAAGGTCAGTACCATACCTTTTTCCGGCAGCATCATAATCTGTAAGTCCAAAGCAAACTGGGGCGGCTTGTAGCCCACCTCTTCTGTGGCCTGGGCTATAATATCTTCCACGATTTCCTTGGCCTTGTCCGTACGAGCCACGAAATCCTTATACGTAATATCATATTCGCGCATCTCTTCAATAGAGATGTAACATTTCACCGTTTTATCATCTACACGCTCAATTCTCATAGGTAGCCCTCTCATTTCTGGTACTATTTTAACATGAACAGTACTTTTTTACAACTTCCACAAAATGCCCAATTGACGTGGTGACATTTTTCAAGTATTCTAATATATAGGAAGAATTTACCAGTTTCAGTCTATCGAGGTCATATGTTAATCACAGATATTCAACCAGGTTCGAAAATTGTTATTATTGCCCGAACTCCGGGAAATCAGCTGGAGTTTAAAACTACTACCGGCGACATTATCGCCGACAAAAATATGATTCTGGCAGAGCTTATCAAACAGGATGAGAAGCTCCTTACCTTCAAAGGACATAATGTCATTACAGATATAATGCTTCCTTTGGAGAATGCTAATCCACAGGTTTTTGTGAATGTGGAAATTAACTTAATAAAGAAAGCTGATGGCTCTATTTGGTATGCTCTTCGTACCATCGCCGGAAGTAAGGCATTTAACAGACGAGCATCCTTCCGTTGCACAGTTGGTACTCCCACCACCGTTCAGCTTGGACTCAACAAACAGACCTATGATGGTTACATGAAGGATGTAAGTAATACCGGTTTTGGCTTCGTATGTGACGATACCGTGCCTATCGAGATGGATCAGGTGATATATGCCAACCTGAATGATTATATCGAGCGTCTGGATGAGAATTTCTCCTTCCGTCTTTCCGGTATTGTAGTAAACATCGTCCCCATGGAGAAAAACCGTATTAAGGTAGGATGCCGCTTTAACAAGGATGTTCCCGGCATTGATAAGTATATCGTTACCAAGGAGCGTATGCGACTGAAAAATACCAAAGGAAAAGCCGGTTCATAGTGCATGTAAATACCCCTGTCAGTCTGACAGGGGTATAATTTTTGTTATGATTCTTTCCAGTGCAGGCGATGAAGCTCACCGGCAAGCTGCATGCTTTCAAACCCGGTCTGGCGAAGTGCCTCATAAAGCACAATTGCCACGGAATTGGATAAGTTCAGGGAACGAATCTCCGGAAGCATGGGGATGCGGATACAGGTATCCTCGTAATCCACCAGAATCTCCTCCGGTATTCCCGCACTTTCCTTGCCAAACATGATGAAGTCGTCGGGACCAAACTCCACTTCTGTGTAGGTATACTTTGCCTTTGTGGTAGCCATCCAGATTTTCGCATTTGGATTCTTGGCCTTAAACTCCTCGAAATTCACATAGCGGTGCACGTCCAGGTGCTGCCAGTAGTCCATTCCGGCTCTTTTGATGGCCTTTTCATCCAGTCGAAAGCCCAGAGGCTCGATGAGATGCAAGGAAGCCCCGGTAGCCACACAGGTTCTTCCGATATTGCCGGTATTCTGAGGTATTTCCGGCTGATGTAATATAATATTCATATCTTAAATCTCTCCGTTACGAAGCTTTGTTACAAAGCGCTCCAGACGTTCCATGGCGATACGCAAAGTGTCCATGGAATATGCGTAGGAAATACGCAGGAAGCCTTCTCCACTGTCCCCAAATGCAGTACCCGGCACCGCAGCGACCTTCTCTGCCTCTAAGAACTTGGTGGCAAATTCATCACTGGTCATACCAAATTCCTTGATACAGGGGAATACATAAAATGCACCGAAGGGCTCAAAGCATTCCAGCCCCATCTTCTTGAAGGCATGCATCAAAAAGCGGCGTCTCTGGTTGTAGGACTCCTTCATTTCCTTTACGTCATCGTCTCCATTCTTCAATGCCTCTACCGCAGCATACTGGCTGGTGGTGGGGGCACACATGATAGCAAACTGATGAATCTTGGTCATCTGCCCGATGATATTTGCCGGACCGCAGGCATAGCCAAGTCTCCAGCCCGTCATGGCATAGGCCTTGGAGAAACCGTTAATCATGACGGTTCTTTCTCTCATTCCCGGGATGGTGATAATGGACACATGCTCATCCTTATATGTAAGCTCAGAATAAATCTCATCGGATATGACGAAAATATCCTTCTCAATGATTATTTCTGCAATTTCCTCCAAATCCTTCTTCTCCATAATGGCACCGGTAGGATTGTTGGGGAAAGGTAAAATAAGTACCTTGGTCTTGTCAGTGATATGCTCCCGAAGCTCAGCTGCGGTTAAACGGAACTCATTCTCCGCCTTTAAATCGATAATCACCGGGGTCGCACCGGCAAGCACTGCACAAGGCTCGTAGGATACGTAGCTGGGCTGAGGAATCAGTACCTCGTCTCCCGGATTAATCATGGCGCGAAGTCCCATATCGATAGCCTCAGAGCCCCCTACCGTTACCAGTACTTCGCCTGCGAAATCGTAGCGGACACCCTGCTTTCTCTCGATATAATTGCAAATCTCCATTTTCAGCTCTTTTAAGCCGGCATTGGAGGTATAGAAGGTCTTACCTGCCTCTAAGGAGCGGATACCCTCATTACGAATATGCCATGGTGTATCAAAGTCCGGCTCGCCCACTCCCAGAGAGATAGCATCCTCCATCTCACTAACGATGTCAAAGAACTTTCTGATACCCGACGGCTTGATTTCTACTACTTTATCAGCTAACGGGTTTCTCATGGTGTGATAACCTCCCTCTTGTCAGAGTTTCTCTTACTGAGGACGGTACCGTGATCCTTGTATTTCTTCAATACAAAGTGTGTTGCAGTACTGAGTACGGAATCGATTGCTGAAAGCTTCTCGGATACAAATGCAGCAACTTCACGTAAGGTCTTTCCCTCGATGGATACCAATAAATCGTAGCCACCGGAAATCAGGTATACTGCATGCACCTCCGGGTACTTGTAAATTCTCTCTGCAATATTGTCAAAGCCCTGACCGCTCTGAGGAGTTACGCGCACCTCAATTAATGCGGAGATGCTCTCTAAGCTGGTATTCTCCCAGTTAATCAGTGTATGGTAGCCGCAGATGGTTCCCTTTGCTTCCAGCTCTGCCAGCTTGTTTACCACATCAATCTCTTCCACACCTAAAATAACTGCCAGTTCCTTTAAATCGATACGACTGTTTTTCTCTATAATTTTCAATAACTGTTCTTCCATGACTCTCTTCCTTTCTTTACATAAATTTATGTATCTCATCCATGGCGGGCTTATCCATAAATCGTTTTTCCTCGCCATTATAGATGATTTTGTCGTTGTTGTCCGTGGTTCTGCCTACTACCACGGCGTTGACTCCTGCTTCCAGAAGCTTATCCACCAGAGCCTTTCCATCCTCGCACGCCATAAGAAGGCTGCCACCGGAAAGAAGCTCATAGGGATTCACGCCCAAGAATTCGCACACCTCCACCGTCTCCTGTCTGATAGGAAGCCGGCGAAGCTCTATTTCCAGTCCAACACCAGAGCTTTCTGCAAGTTCCCAGAGAGCTGCAAAGATACCGCCCTCGGAAGCATCATGCATATGCCTCGTGTCGGACGATACGGCGACTGCGGCCTCCGGTAAAATGGATAAGCACTGCTCAAAGCAGATAGCTTCATCTATCATATAGGCAGGATAACGCTTCTTCAGCTCCGCTTCTGCCCCTCTGGCCAAAAGGGCTGTGCCCTCTAAGCCAATCCATTTGCTGACTACTATATCCATCCCCGGCTTGATTCCCTTGGTTGTCAGGGCTTTGCCGGTAATCTGCCCATAGCCGGTGGCAGAAACAATCGTTTTCGTCACGTAGGGGCTGACAGTGGTATGACCACCCATAATCTGCACATTTGCCGGGGCTGCGGCCTTCTCCGCTCCTGCCATAATTTCCTTAATGCGGATTTCTCTGGCATTCTCCGGCAGGGTGATATTCAGCATCACACCCACAGGGGCTGCGCCACTGCAGGCTAAATTATTCATTACCTTTTGCAGTAATCTGGCAGTATCCTCTTCCCCACACACTACTGCCTGGGAAGTGCAGGTAGACAGTTTTGCGCCTTGAGATAATGAAAAAATGGCGCAGTCTTCCCCGGGTGCTGCGCCAATTACCATTTCATTTCTTCTCTTTTTGATATTCTTTAATACCGAACGCTTTAAAACGCTGTCGGACACTTTACCAAATCTCATGAATACACAACCTTTTATTCTGAAGCATTCTCCGAGCCCTGAGGCTACACCGGCGCAGCCATCAGCATATTCATCACATTCACCGTATGGTCGATGCTGCCGGTACCGATTGCCGCCATAATCTCATTATACGCATTCGGGTCCGCAGTGGCAACGCCAAATGTGGCCTGTCTGGGTGACATCTTATAAGTACTTCTGTTCACCTGCTCTCTGGATACTTCTTCTCCATCCACCTTCACTATCTTCCAAAGCTGTGCCTTATAACCGATGTGGGCACTCTGCTTTGACACATAGCCGATTTTCTGACTCGCATCTGTATAAATTACTTCGGGACCCGCGGGTGTGGTCTCCAAAATCACACTTTCAAAGGATACCTCCCGATTTTCCGGTCTGGTCTCCTTACCATAAATCGTAAAGGTAAGCTTCTTATTCTTCACCTTACCCTCAATATATATAGGATACTCTGTATTGTTTACAAACTTAAAATCCTTGCCCGCGGACTCTGCGATAGCTGCATCCGCAGATGGCTCCACGTAGCTTACTACCATGGAATGGTTGTAGCGCTGGGTAACGTCCAGCTCTGCAAAAAGCACCGCATTGTAAAGAGTAGTAGAAACCTGACAGATACCACCGCCAAGACTATCCACAACCTTACCGCTGAGATAGGAGCCTGCCATATAATAGCCATTCTTCTCCGTAAAAGGTGTTACCTTCTCCATCGTGGAGAACTCCTCGCCGGGATAAAGCACTGTTCCATCAATCAGCTTACAGCCATTAGTAACATTAGCACTCCGATCTTCTCCAGAGCTTTTAAAGGAGGTGGTATAGCTGGAAAGCACATCCTGTACCACGGAAAGCTCCTCCGCCGTTCCTCTGGGCTGTGCCTCCTCCACTACCAAGGCAATGGCACCACCTTGGTGATTCCAGTCCTGTGTGATAAAGTCAATTACCTCATCAATGGATTTCTCTACGTCCAGCTTGTAACCAATCTGTCCCTCCACAATGACGAATTCTCCGTCCTCTCTCTTTAAGGACATATTTATGGCATCTCTGTCATATTTTGCACAGTCTTCCACCAGAAGGCTGACTGCTTCCACATCTACATCAAATTCCAGTTCAAAACGAAGGTTATTATACTGCAGGTCCTTCATCATCTTGTAACGCTGGATGATGTTTCCTTTCTGGCCTACCGCCGCCGCTTCCCGGATAACTTCCTCATTTTTCCAGGTCAGCCCCAGCTGCTGGGCTGTTACTACGCTTTCTCCGGCCTCCGCTGCCTGCAATGTAAACTCCAGTGGCTGCAGGGATTCTACATACTCCTCTACAGCAGCTGTAGCTTCCTCCACAGTCATTCCACCGACATGTATGTCAGAAACATAAATTCCATCTTTAATGTATACAACTTCCTTAGCCTGCACCGGCAGACTAATAAACAGAAAACTGCAAAGCATTGCCAGAATCGGCAAGCCCTTTTTTAAAGCATTTCCCATCTTCCATTCCTCATTAAATCAATCCATGTCTTGAATTAAACAACCAAATATGCTAAGGTTGGAATTACCATAGCAAGAATTAAAAAGGCTATAATTACAGAAGAAATAATCTTCTTGGTCTTACGATTATGAAAATTAAACATAAGTCTACCTCCAACACTTATTTTATACTGAAAGGATATTATAAATGAAACTACCTGTTTTGGCAAGTCTTATCATCTTCCTCTCCATCCTGTCCGGGCTAAGGAAAAAGCATACAAAAGAGACACAGGATGCAAAGCAGCGCTTCTGGGATAAGGAGTTTGCCGCCAATAATGTACGCAAGAAATCCTTGGATGGCCTGGATTACATCACCATCCCCCTTAGCACCTTTCCTATGCAGCTAATGACCGACAATGAGCGGGTACAGGAATATATCTCCATTGTAGAAACATTATCTACCAGAAAAATTGTAAACTTTACCGGCATTACCAACACAGATTTAAAGCTGACCTACGGCACTGCCAATATCACGGCTCTGTCAGAATATGACGAGAACTATACTACCCTGATCACCACCCTGCAGCGCTGGGCAAAAATACTGTATGACGGCGGTCACAAAGAAGCCGTTTGTACCCTTCTGGAATATGCGGTATCCATCGGCAGCGATGTCAGTGCCACCTACTATCTGCTGGCTGATATTTATAGAGAAGAGGGTAACTCTGACAAAATCACAGAACTCATCAACACCGCTTCTTCTCTGGAAAGTAAGACCGGCAAGCTCATCGTCCATACTTTGCAAGAATCTTATCTGTAATGCGGCTGGCCTCGCTACGGGTGAGCTTGTCAATATCCATATCTAAGGTAAGTTTATGCTGGCTTAGGATTCTTAATAACCGTTCTTTTTGAGACTTCGTAATGGGAGTCTCTTTTTTTACCTGATAATGCAGGGGCTGAGGATGAAAACATTCCTCCCCTTCTGCAAAAAATTTTTCCCCCAGAATGCGATACAGCTCACAGGTGGCCTCCGCATCCTGCAAGGCCCGGTGCGCCTTATGGGGAATCTCATAATACTCACATAAATAGGGCAGAGTTCGGTGGGGGAGCTCCGGCAGAAAACGTCTGGCTATCCGCAGAGTATCCAGCCCTTTCTTTTCAAAGATCAGCTTCTGATTCACTGCTGCTTTCTTTAAAAAGGAGTAATCGAAGAGGATTCTGTGCCCCAACAATGCAAAGTCACCGCAGAATTCCAGAAATTTCGGCAAAATCTCCTCAATATAGGGTGCATCATCCACCTGCTCCTGGGTAATCCCGGTCAGCTCGGTGATACGCTCCTCCAGCCTTCTTCCCGGATTTACAAAGCTGGAAAAGCGCTCGGTAATCTTACCTTCCACCACTTTTACCGCACCGATTTCAATTATCTTTTCATATTTGGGATTGAGACCCGTGGTCTCCAAATCCACACAAACATAGGATGTGGTCATTTCTTCTTCGCTTTCTTAGCCGCTTCCTTCTGCAGCCTTGTATATTCCGGACAGAGATGCTGCAAAAAGCACTCGCTGCACTTAGGCGTAGGTGCCTTGCAAATGGTTCTTCCCAGCCGGATGATGTGAATATTGAATAAAATCCAATGATCCCTGGGCAACTCCTTCATCAAATCAAACTCGATTTTCACTGGGTCCTCTTCTTTCGTAAGTCCCAGCTTTCGGGAAATACGCTTTACATGGGTATCCACTACCACACTGGGCTCGTGGAAGATGTTTCCCCGGATGACATTTGCAGTCTTGCGGCCCACTCCGGCCAGTCCGGTCAGTTCTTCAATGGTGCTGGGCACCTCATCATGATAAATATTGTGCAAATCCTTACAGCAGGAAATAATATTCTTTGCTTTATTATGGTAAAAGCCCGTGGGTTTGATATCCTGCTCCAGTTCCTTTAAATCTGCCTCCGCAAAGGCTTTGATACTGGTATATTTCTTAAACAAATCCTCAGTGACAATATTCACTCTGGCATCGGTGCACTGGGCACTGAGCATGGTGGCAATCAAAAGCTGCCACGCATTCTCGTGATTGAGATAGCACTTGTATTCCGTCCCGTACTCCGCGTCCAGAGCAGCCAATATTTCTAAGGTTCTTTTTTTCATAATTCTCTTTCCTACTTCATCGTTTCCAGCCACGCCTTCACTTCTATAAGGCTCGCAAATATCTTATGACTCTTTTCCTTCATTTCGTCATTCGGCTGGATAATATCCGGCACCATAATGGGTGTCATCCCTGCCGCGTGTGCGGAGCGGATGCCGTTAAAGGAATCCTCGATAGCAATAGCATCCTGTGGCGCAACACCAAGCTTCTCACAGGCCATCAAATAAATATCCGGCTCCGGCTTACTCTTTTTCAGCATATCCCCGCAGGCCAGCTCCTGAAAATATTCGATGATTCCCGCATCCGTCAGCTCTTGACGTACGCAGGCCTCTCTGGTGGAGGATGCCAGACCAATGATATAACCATTTTCCTTTAAGAAAGAAAGCAGCTCTACCACTCCCGGCTTCATAGGCAGCTCCCCGCCATCCGCCATAGCATGATATCTACGGGAAACCTCCTTGGTATACGTATCATAAGGGAAATCTTCGCCATATGCTCTAAGAAAAATCTGCTTGGTTTCCACAGCGTTCACCCCAAGACACTTATACATATTTTCTTCAATATTGGGGATATCATATCTCTTTCCCAAATCCACCCAAATATCCAAAATCATTTTCTCGGAGTCAAAAATAACCCCATCCATATCAAATACCACTGCTTTGTACATGTTTCGTTCCTCTCTATAAACATTTCTGAATCATCTCAGGGTCATCCAGCGCCATTTCCAGAAGGCGGCTTAAGATGCCTGTATATCCTTTTCCCAGAGCTTTTGCTTTTTTCATGGTAGCTGCGGATACACGCAAGGTAAGTACCTGCTTTTGCCTTGCCTTGTTTCTCTCCCGGGCAAGTCTGCCAAGTTCTGCTAATTGCTCCTCTGTAAGTTCCGGACAATCCTCGTCGAAAACGATGGGGCGCTTGGCAGCGGCACGAATTTGCTTTATTTCTTCTCTGGTTAGCTTGCTCTTTCCATCTAATTCATAATATACTGTTGCCATAATACATCTCCTTCTCTTTTTTTGTGGCTAATCTTGCAGAAATGATACGAATATTTTCAGCTCTCTCTACATAAATCACAAATAACATATTTTTAACCTTCCCAATTGTAATATACCTGTCCTCATCCCTGCTATGTTCATCATCATAAATTACAAGTCTATTCTCATCTTGAAAGACTCTTGTTGCCGTTTTGAAAGCAATTCCATGCTTCCGAAAATTAATTGTTGCTTTTTCTTCATCCCACTCAAATCCCAATACTCTTTCCTCCTTAAGTATAACTTTTTGTAATACATTTTGCAATACATTCCATATATTACCTTCCCTATTTTGTTTTGAAATTTTGAGAAAAAAGGGCGAACGCCCGATGACTACAAGCAAGAAGTGCTTGCATAAGTATATATTATTACAAAATTATCGTTCTAGCCAATGCCAAAATAAAAACTGCACACAGCTTTCCGCCATGTGCAGCATGCAAAACACTATCCTACAACCACCGTCCGGGCGTCCCCGTTCAGCGGATTGCGGTGTTTATAATCAAATAAAACCAGCTTAGGTTCTGTATCATAGGTGGGCACCTCCTCCCATACGGCATAGTGAAATGCCTCCAGATGGGTCATCTTACTGAGCTGCTTGGAATCATAGCCCTCATAGTCCGGCAAAAGCTTCCGCTCCTGTGCCTCCTTCTCATAAAAACCACGGCTCCGTTCCTTATAAAGTCCCATATCCCCGGCGAAATCCGGGCGGCTCTTCAGATTCTCCCGCAGATACATATCGTAAGTTAAAAGCTCCTTATATATTACCTCATTTGCCCCATCCTGCTCCATGGCAAAATGTAACAGCACATGGTACCGATACCCTCTGGCAGGACTTTGCAGAAAATACCCTTTCTTCTCATAAAACTCCGCCAGTGCCTCATACAGGGCAAAGGGATGTTCAAATGCCCTCTCTAAAAAACGGATGGTGTGCACAAACTGATTGCTGTTATAGTACATCTCCACCATCTCTTCCACCTTCTTAAGGCGAAGTACATCCTCATAGGAAAGCCACTTAGTATACAGCACCTCGTAAGGCGGCTTATCCATGCAGCAGATGCCAAACTCCTTAGCTCTGTCCCACATCTCACTGCCACGTAACAGCTTTAGAAATCCCAACTGCAACTGCTCCGGTTCCATGCTGTATACCCGGTTAAAAGACTTGACAAATGTGTCATAATCTTCGTAGGGTAGTCCGGCAATCAAATCCAAGTGCTGATGCACATTCTTCCCCGCATTAATCCTTGCCACAATCTGCTCCAGCTTTTCCACATTCATACTACGATTGATAGCTTTTATGGTCTCCGGATGGGTGGACTGCACACCGATTTCCAGTTGCGCCAAACCGGGACGCATTTTTGAAAGAAGGGAAAGCTCCTCTTCATTCAAAATGTCCGCAGAAACCTCGAAATGGAAGTTTGTGACACCATTGTCATGTTCTAATATATACTTCCATATAGCTATAGCATGGTCATGATTACAATTAAATGTCCGGTCTACGAACTTTACCTGCCTCACCTTATTATCTAAGAAAAACTGTAGTTCTCTTTTTACTGTCTCAATATTTCTGAGACGCACCTTCTTGTCGATAGAGGATAGACAATAGCTGCACCGGAAGGGACATCCCCTGCTGGATTCATAGTATATAATTTTATTCTCAAAAGTCTGCAAATCCTGATATAAAAAAGGCAGACTGCTGATATCCGTCAGTTCTCTGGGCGACGTAAAGCCCCCGGGCAGACTTAAGCCCGCAATCTCCCCCAGTTCCTTCTCACCCAGTAAATAATAATCCAGCAGCTCCGAAAAGGTAACCTCCCCTTCGCCAACCATGATACCGGCGATGCCCGGATACTCCGGGAAAAACTCCGCCCCCCGATAGGTCACCTCCGGTCCCCCAAGCCAGATGGGCGTGTTCGGCAACAGCTTTGGTAGTTCCCTTACCAGCTCCAAAATCATGGTAATATTCCAAATATAGCAGGAAAATCCAATCACATCCGGTTTTCTGACATAAATGTCAGCCAATATCTCACTCACCGAATTATTAATAGTATACTCCGCCAGCTCCACATGCTCCCGCTTTTCCTCGGATACATATGCTCGCAGGCTATAGATAGCCGGATTGGAATGTATGTACTTTGTATTTAACGCTGCCAGTAAGAATTTCATTTACAACTCCAGCTTCCTTTCGATTTCTTCCCAAACGCTGCGATCCAATTCCGCAATAGGACTGCCACCGCTGATTTCAAAGGCCATATTCACCGCATCAATAAAATAATTATATCCTGTCAGAAGCGATTTCTTAACTCCCTTACTAAGGACTAAGGAAATCTCATCCAGACCACTTTCCTCAAATGCCTTTATCTGCGCCTCCACGTCGTAGGTAATGGACTTTAGCTCTGCTCTCCAGCCAGTTTCATCCCCATACAGATAGGCAAACTCCGCATGGCGTCCCTTATGATCGATGGGCATGCCCAGAGCGCCCACATTCACATACATCTTTTTACCACTACGATAAATCTCCTGATGATGGCTGTGCCCGCCAATCAAATAATCCGTAGCAATCTCCGCCAGCACCGGGTCCCTACGCTCCGGATTCAAATGAAAATTCCCCCGGCTCTCTCCCGGTGCCCCATGCACAATCGTCAAAGGTGGCACTCCCGGAAGATTAAGCTCCATCGTATTGGTCAAACTTTCAAAAAAAGCAAAATCCTTCTCTCGAAGCTTCTCATAGGTGTAAAGTAACGCTCCGTCAGAAGTATATGGTTTCCACCCTTGGTCCTTCTCCCGGTTGGAAAGCATATACTCCTCCCGATTTCCCCGAAGGATATAACAAGGATAATCCTCCATCATCTGATACAGCATATCCATAGTCTTCTCCGGATAAGGACTATCCGTAATATAGTCCCCCAGCCCGATGATACCATCCACCGGATGTTCCTTCACATATTGCAAAAAGGCCTCAAAGGCTTTCAAATTTGCATGAATATCACTTACTACTGCTAAAATCATGTGTTACTCCTTCTATTTCCAATATATGACGCCCGTCCCGCCAGCCGGGTCTCCACATGGCGAAATCCCGCCTCATAGTAGATTCTCTCCGCCGTTTCTCCATCCGGCCACAAATAACAATTCTGTATTTGATTGGTATGACAATATTCTACAAAACTATGTATGAGTGCTCTGCCTACGCCCATGTTCCTACATTCTTTGGAAACCAGTAGATAGTCCACTCTGCATATACCATCCCTAATATGACCGTATGTCATTCCCACAGGATTTCCCTGATAAAAGGCAACAAAGAATAAGGTATTGCTATTCCCCAATACTCTTCTTGCCACATCAATTTCCCATGGTTCTTCTGCCTTCTCAAATATCTCCACTGCGTATGCCTCATCCCATTCAGATACCCTCTGAACATCCACTTTCGGACTAGGTACAATGGTATTTTCTGCGGTCAAAACCATATATTTCTGTGATTCCGTCCAACTTTCAAAACCACAAGCAAAGAGCTCGCTCTTGATTTCCTCAAAATACCCCTCATCCCGGATGGACTGATAGATACTGGAATGAATCCCTTTTTCTGAATAAAAGCTTACTATATCCTTCAGTACCTGCGCTACATCGGACACTTTTTCCTTAAAGATGATAGCATGATTCGAGTCGTAGGAATCCCTATTTTCCTCATTAAAAAACAGAATACCATAGCCCCGCTCTTCCCACGAAGTCACCTCCCTGGGGAATAAATCTTCTTCTGTGTATATCTTTTCTAATTCATTCATAATACGGCACTCCTTCATTCATAACTCATATCAACTTTCCGCGCTACGTACCCCATTTCATCTTTATCAATTTGAATAATGAAGGGGAACTGATTACATCTTATACACATCCAAAAGTCTTCCCGCGGAAAAATTTCCTGCCGTGCAACATCGAAGAAATGTTGTCCCCCATTATTCTTAAGGTCAGCGACTCTTTGTTCCAAATCCGGCAGCTCCGCTCCCTCCAAGATGCTCTTGATATATTCCGCACAAAGCTCATCTTCCGCAGCCGGGCGTACGCCACCATTTCCCATGCACACCAAAGACACCGTCTCAGGCTGCCGGGCCATAATATACTCCGCATGTTTTGCCCCTTCAATGAAATGTAAAATGTTGATTTGACCGCTGAATTTCTTCATATACTCTTCCTCTACAACAAAACATGTGCCGTAACACTGTTCTCCCTCTCTGACTTCACAAATCCTAACGATTCGTATTCTTCCATCAAAAGAGTCTCATCCGCGTCCATTAAAAGCATCATACCCCTTGGCTTATTCAGTTCGATGGCCTTCGCCAGCATTGCTTTTTCATACCCTTTACCACGATACTCTTCTTTTACAAAGATGTCATATGGTTCATTTTCCTCACTTGTATAAGTGATGTCAATATAACCAACCACCTCACCATCCTCAACAGCAAGAATTACCCGAAATTTATCCAGCGCATCCAGCACCTTTTCCGCTGTCCAGTACACATCTTTACTATGCATGACTATGTACGGTTCTTTATATTGTGAGTTGTACAAAATGATTTCTTTATCATGTTTATATTCCACATCATTCACCAAAATCAGTTTTTGTTGCTCCTTTTCAAAGGAAGCCTTCATAGCAGAAAGACTATTATGGAGAAGATAATTATGCGGATTATAAACAAAATCCACTTCATACCCCTTATAGTTTTCCTTTAGATAATGCAGAATTTCATCATATGCCTCTTCCGCCCTGGACAATCCCACCAACATCTCCATATAGGATTCGTCATCCAATATCAGAAACACAAACAAGCCAATCATCTCACCATTGTCAAATACACCAAACACTTTATTTGCGGGAGCTTTGGAGGCATTTGTTAAGTTGCGCTGCATTTGTGTTTCACTACTGAGCATGGGCTCACTGAAATTTGGGTCACTATTTATTTCGTGGACAAAGTCCATGTACTCATCTATGGTTGCTAATATTTTTATCATAGGTTACTCCGTTTTTCAAATGGTCTTAATAATCAACTGTACCGACGCATCCTCATCATGGCTCTTCAAACAGCATCTGTAGCTCCACTTCTTCACAATCATATCCTACAATTTTCAACCGGTTTTTCCCGCTCTTTAAAGAAACGGTCTTAGTCACAAGCTCCTCCGCAGATGTTTCCGGTGAACATTCCAACACAGTAGTCACGTTTCCATCGGCATCAACATGTACCAACTTGGCCTGTCCAGCCGAAAGAGAAAACAGAAAATCAATCTCCACATCCTGCGCTTCCTTCAAGTTCTTGGTCCAAAGGGTCTCGCGCCCATCAAACTTAGAGACAGTCAACGAATATCCCCCCTCAATAGGATTAAACACCGACATTTCCTTTGCATAACGGTCACCCTCCTGAGCAATCTTCTCTGCTGAATCATACTCCTGCTTGGCAAATTCATTGTTGCAGCCCGCCAAAAACAGGCAGAGTAATATTAATAATAAACCTTTAAATTTTCTCATATTTTTCCTTCCTCTCTGTTTGCATCGGAATGCACAAATGCTTCTGCCAAGCTAAATATGTTTGGATTCACATATGGACGCTGCTCTCCCGTAAAGTCTTTTTAATTGAATCATTTTATCTCTCCAGTAGTTATCTCTTGGTTTTCCAAAGAACATTCTAAAATTTCATTCTCTAGCTTAAAATCATTCCTTGCATACCAATTCACAGAATTTTCACTCGGCCATACAAACATCAATTCACAATCTTCTTTTGCCACATATTCTTTTATATATGTTAATAATTCCGTTCCTATTTTATTGTTACGATATTCCTTTAACGTATATACATTCGTTAAATATGAAATATATTTTTGTTTTCTGTTAGGCTTGGGTGTTTTAGGTATTATATATACAAACATTGAAGAAATAACCACATCGTTATCACTAGCAACGAAAACTTTATATTCTTTATGTTCATTTAGGAATTCTATAAATTCTTCAAGGAATTTATTCTTATCTACCCCAACCAAGTTTGTTGTATTATAATCGGCATCATCTTCTTCGCAATGTAACCATTTCATCTCTGCTATCTGCGTATAGTCCTTTTCTTGTGCCATTCTCAATTCCATAATATCATTTCACCTTCTCCAACGCCTTCCTCAACCTATCCTTCATTTCCTCCAACTCCGCATTCGAAGGACGATTCTCATCGCTATACATCCTCCAAATAAAATACTTCCTTCCCCATCTCCTTTGCATACGCAATCTCGCTTTTCACACTCTCTCCGATGTATCCACCCACATTTACCACATAGATGGCATCAGACAAATCGATTTTCGCCCTGTGCAACTCTCCCAGCAAATCCTTTTCTGAGTCTGTCAACTCTCTATCCAGAACGTGTGGCACGATACCCAACACCGCATATCCCTTTTCTAATTCCAGCCGCTCTGACATCTCCTGGATTTTGTCCCAAAAGCGCAGGGAACCACATAATGTCACTACTTTTCTTTTTTGCATTTTTACTTCATCCCCTCTAATACAGCAATCAGCTCCCGCCAATCATGAATATGCAGATGCTCAAAATCCACTTCCTTACCATCATTCTGACCGGCAAATGGGTCCTCGTGGTCAGGTGTGGTACCCTCATACAAAACAGGGAACATACCCACACTCTTCGCACCGTACATATCCGCCTCAATACTGTCTCCACAGTACCAGACCTTATCCGCCGACAATCCGGCCTTTTGCAGTGCGACCTCAAACATAAGGCTATCCGGCTTTTTAAACAGGTAATCACTGGATACCAGAACAAATTCAAAACGATTCCCCGGCAGAAGTCTGTCAAATAAATCCTTTAGGACATTCCCGGAAAAACAGATATTACTGATGACTCCCATGCGTATTCCTTTTGCATTCAGATAGTCCAGCATTTCTCCTGCGTGAGGCATCACACCACCCTTTGAAATACCATTCATTATTATTTTTTCAGCCTCTTCCAAGGGTACAGACATGGAGATACCCATGTAATCCCATGCCATCTTCAAAAAATTATGCTCATGAATCTCTAAAGCCGGGCCTCTTTCCGCCTTTATTTTCGCAAACAAATCCGTGATGGTTTTATCATACTCCTCAAAGGAAATATTGCGTGGATTCTCACTGATATAGGGGTAGATTGCCTTATTTCCATTGGTCGTATTAAATCCCGGCTGATATAATAACGTTCGTCCATAATCAAAGAGAATCATTTCCGGTGTATTCACAGATGCCTCCTCCTTACTTCACGTATTTCGCATTCACATATTTTGTATTTCGAGCTTGGCCCAATTTTTTCACAGTCCCTTCTTTCACCATTTTCCCTAACACCGCTTCCACTGTAGTAGCGCTAACATCCGGAAGGAACTCGCATACTTCCGATTTAGAAATGGGCAATATACTATTTAATACCGTTTGTTCAATTCGCTCACTTTTCTTAAGACGTTTCCCATTAATTGTAGAAAAACGCTGATCCAATTCCTTATAACATTTATATAGAGTCATCAGAAAATTTTCCATAAAAGGCACATATGAATTTTGGTTCTCATGCCAGCCTTGTGAAGATTCATATAACGCATAATAATAAGAGTCCTTCGTATGATTGATTTGTTCCTCAAAGGATACATATTTGCATATATCATAATCATTCTTATATAGCAACAATAATGATAGCAAGCGTGAGACTCTACCATTCCCATCACTAAAGGGATGAATACATAAAAAATCTAAAATTACACATGGTATCAATAATAATTGATTTATATTCACATTGGCTCGGGCGTCCATATATGCCAACACCAATTGCTCCATTGCATCCTTTGTTTCTGCAGCGGAGGCCGGCTTAAAACGAACCTTTCTTCTTCCGGATGAATCAATTTCCATAATTAAATTATCTTCCACTTTGTACTGTCCACCGTATGGATAATTCGCGATATCCAGCATCACCCTGTGCATGTGCAGAATAGTATCTTCATTGACTTTCATAGAATCATGAGCACGATGTATTTCATCCAGCACATCCCTATATCCGGCAATTTCCATTTCGTTATGATTGAGTGGTGCGCTGTTGCCATTTACTATCTCATTAATTCTGGCATCGGTTGTTACAATCCCCTCAATTGCGTTGGAGCTCTTAACAGATTGCACTCGGGCGATTGACTCCAGTTGAGTATATACAGCTTGATTTTTGTCCCTTCGCTCATTTGCCAATGCTCTTAATGCACTAATTGTAGAAGTAAGATTTACAATTCCTGTCGGAAGTAAACCATTATCTAAAAAAGAATAATCAAATATATGCATATATTCTCCTCCTTTATCTGCATATATTTTATCCATTTATATGCAGATAATCAACAAGAATCTGCATATAATTTTAAATTTTATATGCAGATTCTGAGATATTCTTCTTTAACAACGAAAAAACTGTGCAACACCATAGTATCACACAGTTTTCCACATTTCTATAACTGATTAATAAACCGTCTAAAGCCTTCTCTGCCTTCCTCGGTATTCTTATACACGCCGGCATCCTCCAGTACTTCCATGAATACCAGACCGATTTCATCTTCTACAATCTTGTCGATATTGGAAGCATCAATCTTCTCGTACTTAGGTCTGAATTCCTCCACCCAGTCTGCGTGCTTCTCCAGCATCTCGTCTGCACGTAAATCCTTACCGGAAAGAATTGCTTCCTTCAAGCTTGCCATCTCGTCCTTCAATCTTGCCGGAAGAACTGCCAGACCCATTACCTCGATAAGGCCAATGTTCTCCTTCTTGATGTGGTGAAGCTTTGCATGAGGATGGTATACGCCCAGAGGATGCTCCTCGGTGGTAATATTATTACGCAGAACCAAATCCAGCTCAAAGTTTTCTCCACGTTTTCTGGCGATAGGAGTAATGGTATTGTGGGGCTCGCCGTCGGTCTCCGCATATACAAATGCTGCCTCGTCGGTATAGCCTCTCCAGGAAAGTAAAATCTTGTCCGCAAGCTCGATGATTCTTCCAGTGTCCTTACCACTCAAACGGATAACGGACATAGGCCAGTTCACGATACCTGCTGCCACATCCTCAAAGCCCTCTACAGTAAAGCTCTCCACAACAGGAGCCTTCGCCATAGCAAACTCATAGTGGCCACCCTGGAAATGGTCGTGGCTTAAGATGGAGCCGCCCACGATGGGCAGGTCTGCATTGGAACCTACAAAATAGTGTGGAAACTGCTTCACAAAGTCAAACAGCTTCTGGAAGGTAGCCTTCTCAATCTTCATAGGCACATGCTGGCTGTTAAACACGATGCAGTGCTCATTATAGTATACATAAGGAGAATACTGGAATCCCCACTCGCTGTCATTGATGGTCACCGGGATAATGCGGTGATTCTGTCTTGCCGGATGGTTTACGCGGCCTGCATAGCCCTCATTCTCCATGCAGAGAAGACACTTGGGATAACCGGACTGCTTAGCGTTCTTTGCTGCTGCAATGGCCTTAGGGTCCTTCTCCGGCTTGGATAAGTTGATGGTGATGTCCAAATCACCATACGCAGTAGGTGCCACCCACTTCATATCCTTGCACACACGGTATCTTCTGATATAATCGGAATTTCTGCTCAGGTCATAGTAGTAATCGGTAGCCGCTTCTGCGCCCTGCTCTGCATAAATCTGACGGAACTTCTTAATCACCTCGCTGGGACGTGGCATCAACATACTCATAATCTTAGTATCGAATAAATCTCTGTAAGTAATAGAATCCTCGATAAGTCCTGCTTCTACCGCATAGTCCAGCATTCCCTTTAAGATTTCTTCCAGCTCTGCATCCGCCGGTGCCACGCACTCGCAAAGCTCCTCTAAGCCGAATAATTCCAATAATTTATTGGTGGTAAAAATCACATCTTCTTTTTCTACAAGCCCGGTTTTCACGCCATAGGCAACCAGTTGCTTAATCAGACTGCAAATCATATGTTTTCCCTCTTTCTTACAGTTTCATAGGACCATTACCGATTTCTACTACATAGAAATCCGCTGCGTAGCCAATCTTTGCTTCATAAGCCTTGCCAACCTGCTCAATAAAGGTATCGATTGCCTCATCCTTTACGATACTTACGGTACATCCACCGAAGCCTGCACCAGTCATACGGGATCCGATTACGCCCTCTACCTTCCAAGCCTCTTCTACTAAAGTATCCAGCTCAATACCGGTTACCTCATAATCGTCGCGAAGAGATACATGGGAAGCGTTCATAAGCTCACCGAAAAGCTTGATATCGTTTGCCTTTAACGCCTCAACTGCCTTGATGGTTCTCTGGTTCTCATATACTGCATGCTTTGCACGCTTCATGCGCACATCGCTCTTAATGATGTTCTTGTATTGGTCAAAGGACTTCTCATTTAAGTCACCTAAGGTAGCCACCTTGGTCACCTGCTGAAGCTCTCTAAGAGCGGTTTCACACTCGAAACGTCTCTCATTGTATTTAGAATCGCCCAGACCGCGCTTCTTGT
This sequence comes from Lachnospiraceae bacterium, assembly GCA_017461775.1. Classification (GTDB taxonomy): domain Bacteria; phylum Bacillota; class Clostridia; order Lachnospirales; family Lachnospiraceae; genus Acetatifactor. Next base: position 19,078 of record JAFTXD010000156.1, on the reverse strand, counting down.
TACTACAAGCGATAACAATCTTTGCACCCTCTAACTTGATTGGTGCATATTCGTAGGATAAATCTGCGGTGTCAAGGAAAATAGCGTTGTTTTCCTTACCCATTGCGATAGCGAACTGGTCCATGATGCCACAGTTTACCTTGTTGTACTTATTCTCAGAGAACTGACCGATTAAAGCCAGGTCCTGATTGGTTACTTCAAAGCCGAATAAATCTCTTAAGATAAATCCGGTCAATACCTCTACGGATGCAGAAGAAGAAAGTCCGGAACCATTAGGGATGTTTCCGTTTAATAAAATATCCATACCACAGGGAACGGTCATACCCTTCTGGCCAAATGCCCAGATAACTCCCTTCGGATAGTTGGTCCAGTCAGCTTCCGGATATGGCTTTAAATCATCTAAAGAGGACTCGATTACTCCCAGATTCTCAAAATTCATGGAATAAAAACGAAGCTTATTGTCTTCTCTTTTTCTTGCTACACCATAGGTACCGATGGTCAGTGCACAAGGGAAAACATGGCCTCCGTTATAGTCAGTATGTTCTCCGATCAGATTTACACGTCCCGGTGCGAAATATACATTTGCGTCTTTGTCATCACCAAATACTTCAATAAATTTCTGTAATACTACTGCTTTCATTTCCTTACCTCCACCCAAAAAACGGTTTCTGTTACTAATTACATGATAAAAAAACAACAAACCAATTTCCACATTGATTTGTTGTTTACATCAGTCAAAATGTTGCATTGTATTAAATCTGTGCCCCTTCAATCAACTGTGAAATCAATGTTTCCACTTCTGCCAATTGTTTTCTGTTTACCTCCTGATGGGACTGCTTGCGATACGCTGACGGAGACTTGCCCATCATCTGACTGAAAGCCTTGCCAAAAACCAGCGCATCATTGTACCCACAGGAAAAGGCAATACTCTCTATGGAATAGTCCGTGGACTCCAAAAGCTCCCTTGCCTTGGTCAGTCGGAAGGTGGTCAAAAACTTCTGGGGCGACATGCCCAGATAATTCTCAAACAAGGTGTATAGATAGCTGCGATTGATACACACATAATCCGCCACATCCGTCACCTTGATGGGATTACAATAGTTGCTCTGGATAAAGGAAATTGCCTTTTTCACGTACTGGTTTCCCTTGTCCTCCTCGGTCTTCTCCACCACGCCGGCACTTTCTGCAATCACGGACAGAAAGACTCCCAGCTGACCATTTCTACGAAGGTCATTGGCCACACCGATGGTATTGTGCTCCATCATATCCCTGACGATGGTGTAAAGCTCCTCGGAGCGGTCACAGGAGAAGATGGGATGGGTACCGGAAAGCCCCATGGTCCGCAGAAATTCTCCTGCGTGGCTTCCCGCAAAGCCTACCCACAGATAACTCCAGGGCTCCTTCTCATCCGCCTGATAAAAGGCCAGCTCATTGGGCTGAATCAAAAATCCGTAGCCTGCCTCCAGCTTATATTCCTTGTCATGAAAGCGGAAGATTCCCTTACCGCTCAGCACATAATGAATCAGATAATGGGGCTTTGACCCCGGACCGAAGCTGTGTAGCCCCTCGGTCTGGGAACAGCCACAGCAATTCACATAGAGGCTTCCTACCTTTTCACTATTAAAATCCAGCTTATAGGCCTTTTCCATACTTAGAGAATCATCTCCTTCTTATCTAAGTCTGCCTGTACTCTCTCTAAATCTTCCCTAATGGAAATCTTCTGAGGACAAGCCTGTTCACACTTACCACATTTGATACAATTCTTTGCCTGCGCTGCTTCGCCCAGATGCTCCTCCCAGGCGGTTTTCACCATATTGTAATTCTGGTACATATGGTAAGTATTCCAAATTCGGAAATTGAATGGAATCTTTACCCCTGCCGGGCAAGGCATACAGTAGTTACAACCGGTACAACCATTCTGCACGCGGCTACGCAGGGTTTTAACGATGTCCTTGATTTCCGCCTGCTCTGCGTCGCTTAAAGGCTCAAAATTGTTAAAGGTCTTTAAATTGTCCTCCACCTGCTCCATGGTAGACATACCGCTGAGCACCACCTTTACGTTGGGCAGGGTAGCTACAAAACGAAGGGCAAAGGAAGCAATGCTGGCCTCCGGCTTCAATGCATGGAAACGATCTGCGATATCCGGTGCAAAGTTTGCTAAAGAGCCACCCTTTACAGGCTCCATAATCACCAAAGGAACCTGCTTCTTTGCCGTGAGCTCATAGCCCTTCATTCCCGCCTGCTCCTCGGTATCCATATAGTTAAGCTGAATCTGGCAGAAATCCCAGTCACGGTAATTCAGAATCTCTTCAAAAGCTTCATAGCTGTCATGGAAGGAGAATCCCAGATACTTAATCTTGCCCTCTTCCTTCAGCTCTTCTAACCTCTTCACAGCCCCAAGAGCCAGCATTTCATCCCAGCGCTCCTTGTTCATGGCGTGCATTAAATAAAAATCAATGTAATCGGTCTGAAGCTTCTCCAACTGGTGATTAAAGATACGGTCCACATCCTCCAGTGTCTTCACATCCCATACCGGAAGCTTGGTAGCCAGATATAAGGAGCTTCTGTCATACTGCTTCAGTACCTTGCCTACGAAAAGCTCGCTGTCGCCTCCATGATAAGGGTAGGCAGTGTCCAGATAATTTACGCCCTCTGCAATAGCTTTCTTTAACAGCTTCTCAGCCTCTGCCTCATCAATTTTGCCCTCTGCATTCACCGGGAAACGCATACAACCGTAGCCTAAAAGAGAGGTTTCAATACCTAATTTTTCCAGTTTTCTTTTTTCCATAAGAATCCTCCAGATTATAGTGCTTTCGTTCTAGTAGTGAGTAATTTCAGTATACCGAATTTGGCTTGATAGCACAAGTTAAAAGTGTTACCATTGGGGTATACTATTCCGGAAGAGAGGTATACAATCATGGCAATCAAAACATCCGCAGATTCCCGCACGGAGCAGATCCGTGTGGTTCGTAATACAGATTTAAACGGCTTTGGCAGACTTTTCGGCGGTCAGCTCCTGTCCTGGATTGATGAGGTGGCCGGTGCCACCGGAAGACGTCACTGTGGCAGAGAGGTTACCACCGTTGCTATTGATAATTTACACTTTAAAGAAGGAGCCTATTTAAATGACATCATTGTCATAATAGGTCGAATCACCTATGTGGGCAATACCTCCTGCGAGGTCAGAGTAGATACCTATATAGAACTCCCTGATGGCACCCGCCGCCCCATCAACCGCGCCTACTTCTGCATGGTGTGCATGGGCGATAACGGTAAACCGGCGCCCGTTCCTAAGCTGGAACTGACCTCCCCGGAAGAGGAGATGGAATGGCAAGCGGCGGAGAAACGCCGCAATTTACGTTTACTCCGCCGCAAAGAAGGTTATTAATTTATTGTACTAAGTCTAAATGCTGTACTGTTCCTACTTCCCCTGTTTCAAAAAGGAACACACCGGAAGCACGGATATATCCTAATTCACAATTTTTCTGGTCTGCCAGAGTATATTGTGTCTTTGTATTTTGCAAACAAATGGCACCCACATTTTTATCCGACAAGCGATAAAGTGTGCTGGTGCCATCTTCATTCTGACACCATATTTTTAAATACTGCCAGATGGAATCGCCCTCATCAATCCAGCCGTTCCCATCCTCATCATACTCTGAGAGGTCACCGAAGCCATCCCCACTCTTTGGTCCAAACAACTCGCTGCCATCGTTAATGACGCCGTCGTGATTTTTATCCAGCGCCAAGTAACCGCTGCCACTGCCTAAGCGTGCGATTTCGTCCTGCTTCCCATCCATATCAATATCGAAAAAGAATTTCTGATCCGTCAGCTTCGCGGTATTGCCACTGAAATTGATTACCAACGGATCATATACCTTCTCATAGGACTGAACCTTTAACTCTTCCTTAACATACTCTGTGAAGCTGCGGCTCATGGTTACATCCACATTAATGGAGATTTCCCGGCCGTCCGCTGTTTTCACGATGCCCTGAGTAGAAAAAGAGGTGGTTTCCTCCTCATGGTAATAATACTCCGAGGAGTAAATGATTCTCTCCACCGGAACCAATGTGTACTCATTTGCATTGGCATGAATATTACTTTCCAGAGGGGTATCCTCTAATTCCTCGGACAGCTTCTCTGCTCTCTCCTTACCAAAAAGCAGTTCATAGATGTACTTCACCATCCTGTTACGGAACTCCTCGACACTACTGTCACTTTTATCCCGCAAGAGATTTCCCCTGCTGCGCATGCTTTCCACGCGCTCCTGCAAATCTATAATCTCGTTTTTGGAAGCTTCCTTGCCGGATGCCTGTGCTTCTTCCTTATCCTCTTTCAATTCCGTTTGACCAAAGGACGCCTTATAATAACTTGAAGATGAATATCTTCTGGCGGATTCCATTCCTAAATTACCGGAAACAATATGCAATTTACTAACTATTCTCCTTTCCCATTACCATCTTCCGCGGAAAAAGAAAGATGGTATCCCCAGTCAACTGAAAATACCATCCGTGGTTACACTATTGTGCGCCTTGGCCTTTGGCGCTTGTAACTTAGTTATCGGCCAAAGGCTTATGAATCTTTAGTTTTTCTTCGTAAACTGACCAATGGTTCTTCCGATGCAGCATAATACCGCAAAGAGAATACCTGCTACCGGCCAATATACTCCGGCAAATCCCCAGTTATTGCTGGTCATGGATACAAAGAGGAAAATTGCTACAACGATTAACCAGTAAGCCGTAATGAGACCGCCCCACTTTCTGTTGTTTTTCTTCTTCTCCACGGTGTAGTCACCTTCCTGCAGAAGCTTCTGACAGCTTTCCCAAGGGATACCTACGGTAATGAATAAGTACACACCGATTGCCACGCACACAAGAGTCACACACACTGCTCCAAGTACAAAGCCACCATTTTCATCGAAGAAAGATGCCACAATTACCGGAATCGCTGCAAAAATACAGAGACACACACCAATGATATTGTTACGGGCATATTTGGTTTCCCAGGACTTCTTGCGTTCCTTTACCATACCGTTCACGCCATATTCGGTTTCGATGATATCCTTTTCCAGATACTCATACTTGCCGGTCTGCATACCTACATATACAAACATTGCCACTGCTACAATTACCATGAATAAAAGTACCACAATACCCAGACCGGCTGCTGTATTCTCTGAAATAGGAAGCTTTCCTAATTCAGAAGCCGTCATGGAGCCTAAAAAGGCAATGGGCGACAAAATACAAAGTGACACACCTGTCGCTACCAGATTTGTGGTCTTCTCCTTAATCTGTAAGAACGCTGACGCCTCTTCCATAGAAACTCTGCGTACGTTTTCATCACTTTCTACATCAACAGAAGGAACATAATCCTGTTCTTCCATATCATCCTTTAATAAGTAATCAGTGCTCACTCCGAAAATCTGACTAAGTAAGATAATCTTTTCTAAATCCGGTACGGACTGTGCACCCTCCCATTTAGATACGGACTGTCTGGACACATGCACCTTCTCTGCCAGCTCTTCCTGAGACCAGCCATTCTTTTTTCTTAATTCCATAATTTTGTCTGCTAAAATCATTTTTCTCCCTCATCTTTCTGTTTGGTAAATTCTGTTTTCTCGCTTCCTGCGATGGTTTTATCCTACCTTTTTTCCCGGTTGCAGACTACCAATCCGGCTTTTCAATTTGTCAACCGGCAGTTGCACCCCAGTAAAATAGCGGTTTCCAAGCGTTATTCCCCCTTGGCATACACCACTATTGCAAATACTCTACCAACACCTGGCACCGCTCAATGGTCTTGGTGGCCAGCATATCGTTATAAGCCACCGGCGCAAAGGAGCCGCCTTCCCATTCGTCCCTTGCCGCCGCAGCAGCCTCCTCTTTTTCCTTAATCCACGCTCGCTGCTCCGCCAGAATCTCCTGATACTTTTCCTCCTCCACATTGTAACGAATCAAATTCCAGAGGTAGTTCAGGCACTCGTCACTGAGCTCATACAAGCGCCATGTATATTCCTTCCACTCCAGAGTAGTACTGCTCTCGGAAATAAGCTCATCATAATAATCAAAGGACTCCTGATAGAGTGCCAGCGTTGTTTTAGCATCCTCCGCCGCCGAAAGGCGCTCATAGGAATAGATTCCATATCCATTTTTTTCATCGACGATGATAGGCATGGTAAGCTCTGTTTCACTTTGATTATAATCGCGAATCCACATCCAAAGTTCCTCCGACAGACCCTCCAGCGGAGTGCCGGGCAGATAGAGCGTAAATGTATCATTTCCTCCCAAAGCATAGGAATCCGTGTAAATATAAAGCTGATTCTCCACAATCCTTTGTGTATCTACTTCCTCTCTGTAAGAGATATCCTTTAGCTTCATCTCATAAGTGTACTCATTCACCTTAGTAAGATCTGCAAAATATCCACTATAGGAGCTGTAGTACAAAGTGCCGTTCTCATAGCCCTCCCCGGCACTTCCCATGTCTAAATCATGAAATTTCCCGGTGAAATATCCATCCCTTTCGATAGTAAACTCTTCTCCCCAGCCGCCTGCACCGCTGGAAAAGCCAAATTGTCGTTTTGACAAATCTTCAAAGGTGAGTCCTATCTCTTCCGGCGCTGTAGTAGCTTCTTCACTTTCTGCAGGTACCTCTGTCTCCCGTGGCATATCTGTTTTTACCGGAAGCGCCTCCGCTTCTCCTGCAGAGGGTGTTATCACCTCCGCCTCAATGGTTGCCAGTGTCTCCGGCTCCGCCGTTCCACATCCGCACACTGCCGCCCCCAGCAGTAGTGCAAGTATTACTGACCATACTTTCTTTTTCATAATTTTATACTCCTCTCATATTTCTACGGAGATAGGATACCACTTTTTCTCCTCAGAGGATAGATATTTTTATCACTTACAGTTTACCTGCGATAAACGATACGTTCATTTACCCTTTCTCCGTTTCCTATTATAATCAAAATAGAATAAAACTTCGAAGGAGGTACCACATGGAACACCATTTAGGAGACACCATCTGCCAATACAGGCAGTTACGCAAAATGACACAGGAGGAATTTGCTTCCCGGCTGGGAGTTACCCCACAGGCAGTGAGCAAATGGGAACGAGGAAGCGGTATGCCTGATGTTTCTCTGCTCAAAGGCATCTGCAAAGTTCTGGACATCAGCGCAAATGAGCTATTGGGAATCAGCGAGACTGTAGTAGAAAACAAGAATATCTATGCAAATATGGAAATCAAAAACAATATGACTGCAGAACCACTGGTCTTGGAATTTGGAGCAGATGTGATACCTTGCATTATGGAAGGCTTGAAAACAAACTATGTAAATGAGAAGAGGCTGGAACTGGTAAGAAGCACCGGTATCCTCATTCCCATGCTACAACTCCGAGACAATATCGCATTACAGAACACTCACTGCCGGATTCTGTCCTATGATAAAGTATTATTGGAATGGGAACAGCCCATAACGGATGACTCTGCCTACACTAAAATCATAGACCGGGTGGCCATATGCTGCAAACAAAATTACGCCACCATCCTTAATAAACAAATGGTGAAAGCCATGATTGATAATCTGAATGACCGATTTTTTGACATCGCAAAGGATATTGTTCCGGAAAAAATAAGCTACTTGCAGATTGAGCGAACATTACAGCAGAAGCTTCAAAATGGTGAAAATATTCGGGATTTGATACATATTTTAGAAGAAATGGAGGAGGCACTATAAGTCCTCCTCCTGGCAAGTTATTTTCCTGCGGTAGACAAATGGCGCAAATCCGCAGAAGTGCTTGGCTATGATAAAAATCCCCAATGGGTTCGTGATACAGAGGGAGTAAAGATTAACACGGTAGCGATTGATAGCGATAAACCTGTAGTATTTAAGATTTTAATGGAATAAAATATCCCCCCGCATAACGGGGGGATGAAGTTTTAACCGAAGATAGAGAATGTTGCAAATACTGCGGAAAGCAGAGATGCTACCAAAGAAACTACGGTAATCTGGGTATTAATGGAAGGACCGGCAGTATCCTTGAAAGGATCACCTACGGTGTCACCGATAACTGCTGCCTTGTGAGCATCACTACCTTTGCCGCCTTCATTTCCTGCCTCAACGTACTTCTTGGAATTGTCCCAGAGCCCGCCGGCATTGGACATGAACAATGCAAGCAACAGACCACTTACAATATTACCAAGCAGGAAACCGCCAACTGCCTTCGCACCGCCAATGATACCGACAATGATGGTGGCAAGAATACTCATCAGACCTGCCGGAATCAGTTCGCGAAGAGAACCGGTGGTGGCAATATCAATACACTTATCGTACTTAGGCTTTGCTTTGGGGTCGCCCTCACGAAGACCTTTAATTTCTTTGAACTGTCTGTGAATCTCAGCAACCATACGCTGCGCGTTCTTGTCAACGCCCAGAATCAGCATTGCGGAGAATACTGCAGGAATGGATGCACCAATCAGTATTCCGAAGAATACAGAGGGATCCATAATATCAAATCCGGTAATCGGTTCTAAACCAGCCGCAGCCAGATGATCATTTACTTCTGACATAAATGCGCCCAGCAGGGAGATAACGGTAAGACCTGCCGCACTGATGGAGAAACCCTTAGTAACAGCCTTTACGGTATTACCCGCGCTGTCAAGTTCGTCAGCGATACGAATGGTCTCTTCGCCCAAGTCACCCATCTCTGCAAGACCACGAGCATTGTCAACAATAGGACCATACGCGTCGTTGGAAATAATCATACCAACGATGGAAAGCATACCAACTGCTGCCATGGAAATACCAAAAATTGCATATCCGGGGCCCATGGGCTCACAAATCTTATATGCAGCCAATGCAGAAATAGCAATACCAACCATAGCAGGCATAGCAGAAATGAAACCGTAAGATACACCGGACAAAATGGTAAATGCAGGGCCGCTCTTGGAAGCGTTTGCACATTTCTTAACGATGGGCTTGGAATCATCTGTAAAGTAGTCAGTGGTAATGCCAATGATAACACCAACCAGAAGACCTACAGTTGCAGCACCCCAGATTCTCCAGGAGAAACCGGGAAGCAGACAAGTTGCAAGAGCGGTCAGCGCCATGAAAATACCAGTTGTTACATAAGTTGAAGAGTTAAGTGCATTGGTAGGGGTACCATTCTTTCCAATACGTGCGGTAGCGATACCGATGATGGAAGCCAGAAGACCCAGAATGCCGTAACAAAATACCATGGAAATATTGTTGTACTCGCCGCCTGCAAGAGACTGTGCAATTACGATAGCGGAAGTCATAGCAGCTACGTTGGAGTCAAAAAGGTCCGCACCCATGCCGGCAACGTCGCCTACGTTGTCACCTACGTTATCTGCGATAACTGCAGGGTTACGAGGATCGTCTTCTGCGATTCCAAGCTCTACCTTACCGGTAAGGTCTGCTGCAACGTCTGCAGTCTTGGTAAAGATACCACCACCAGCCTTAGCAAACAGAGCCAGAGAGCTTGCACCGAAGGAGAAGCCCAACAGAATAGAAGCATCACCAACAACCATAAGTACAGCAGCAACGCCCAGCACAGAACATCCTACAACGATAAGACCCATAACGGCACCGCCACGGAAACCGATAAGAAATGCGGGTTTGATGCCCTTCTTAGCAGCCTCTGCAGAACGTCCGTTGGATAAACTTGCTACCATGATACCGATTTTGCCTGCAATAGCAGAAAGCACGGTACCTGTAATGTAAGAAACTGCCATACCCACATTGGAGAGCACATCCCCCTTCCAAATGGGGGATGGTAAAAACAGAAGAATCAGTACAGCAATTACACCGGCAAAGATTGCAAGAATCTTGTACTCACGGCTCATAAAGGTGTTTGCACCACTACGAATGAGACCGGCAACCTCGATAATCTTCTTGTTCTCGAGGGGCTGACGCTTTACCCACATATACAGATATGCAGCGTAAGCAAAGGCAATTGCGGCAATCAAAAATGAAAGCCCATAAAAAAGTGTCAAATGTTGTTCCATAATAGAACCTCCCACATTATAATTTTTTGCGTGGTACGGTATGTCCCATTAGCCTATAAACATAAAAAAGCAGGACTGAGGTTACAGTCCTGCCATAATATACATAAGAATAAAGATATTTATGTACTAGGCGATCAAGATAAATCAAGCTATATGCTCGATGACAGACTCCACCACTTATATTGACCAAAACTAATTCTACTCTCTAACAGGTATGTTGTCAAACACTATTTGGGCAAAATCACAAAAAATATATATAAAACAAAAAATTAATAGTACAAAATGCCTATAGATTCCAATTTCATACGATGGAGAAAAGCACTCTATCCACGTGCTGTCCCCAATTTAATACTCAAATCATACCTCTCAACTGTTAGTTACATCATCTAGCTTGTTTGGTCATTGTTTTCACAATTCTCCTTGCTATAATAAACTTGTAAGCTTACAGAGACAATATTTCTAATCAATAAATAAATGTTAATAAGGAGATTGCTATGAATTTTGCAAAGAAATGTAAAGAATTGCGAATGAAAAAAGCTGCGACTCAAGAGCAGATGGCTACAGCATTAAACCTTTCCTCACAAGCTGTTAGTAAATGGGAAAACGGTGTTACCTTACCGGATATTGAACTTCTTCCAGAGATTTCGGTCTACTTTGGCGTAACCATTGATGAATTGTTTGATATGACCGATGAAAAACATTTAGACCGCATCCGTAACATGGTAATACTACAAGAGACAATTGATGATAGCGATTTTGATTATGCACATAATTTTCTACTGTCTCATATGGATACACCTACAATGGCAGAAGCGTGCCTTGAACTGTTGCCTGCTCTGTATAATTGCAAAGCAAATGAATACCGCAGAAAGGCAGAATATTTCGCGAAAGAAGCGTTAGCTCTTTTTCCTGAAAATCATACTAACCATGCTAATTTAAATGATGCCCAGCAAGGTATGTGCGGTGAGTGGAATTTAGATAATCACGCAGAACGAATTTGTTATTACAAGGATTTTCTCGCACAAAATCCAAATTCCCGTGAAGGATGGCAATGGTATATTACTGAATTGCTTCATGTAGGACGATGTGATGAAGCTGCAGAAGCGCTTGAAAAGATGAGTACCTACACTTCAAGCGCGGTTACTTTGGGTACGGTTGATTGTCGCATTGAACTCAACCGTGCAAAGCTTCTTTGGGAACAAGGAAAACACTCAGAGTCTCTCGCTTATGTAGATGAAATTACTGTACATAATTCCGATAATTGGCTTGTATGGAATTTTGCAGGTGATGCATATGCAAAAGCTTGTCAGTACAATAAGGCAATTTTGTGTTATGAGCGTTGTATCGAAGTTCAGCCAAAACCTCGATATACCGACTCACCAATGGCTATTGCACAGATATGTGAAATTATTGGAGATGCCCCTCAAGCTATTCAGGCATGGAGAACTTATATTAGTATCCTAAACAATGATTGGAACACTCATGAAGGTGTATACATTGAACGCGCAAACAAAAAGATTCAAGAGCTTAAAGCTCTCTCATAAAAGCAAAACAACAGGTACTTTCATCATTGAGAGTACCTGCTGTTGGCCATGTTTAAAATGATTTCTACTCAAATATCCGGATTAAAGCACTCTATCCATGAGCTGTCCCCAAAAGTGTCCCCATCTGTGTAAAATTATTCGTCTTCGTTCGACTTATTCTCCAGAAGTTCTTTCCAATTTTCAGGAAATCCCATTGTCTTGATATCAACACTTTCATACTTATCAAACAACATCTCTATTTTATCTACAAATAGATTCCAATGCCTATCATTCTTTAGCAAATGTTTAAGACATAGCAACACACTAAAGACGCGATTATTGCCAATGCCAACTTGTGTATATTCTTTATATAGGCTTGGTGTCTTTGACAGTTTAGCATTGTACAATCGTCCGTAATGCGCACAAATATTGCGAATGTAGGAAATGCTTTCTAACCAACTCTCTAAATATATATATCCGATTCCAAAAGACTTTGCCACTATCTTTTTGTCCTGATTCACCATGTTTTTGTAAAACTTCGATAGGGTTCCAAAACTAAATACTTCAACCAATGCGTATATCGGCAAATTCCCACCTTCATAATTTTCACGAAAGTTCTTAACTAATGGAGCTTTTGCGTTTCTGCGGATTTCCTCCTCTATATCATCCAGGAAAGATTTATGATATTCAGGGTTAGCAAACTTGTCCGGCTCTAAATATCCCAGAACACCATATTGCTCTGCAAAATAGTTTGCAATTCGGCATCTTACATTTATTTCAACCTTTTCAATTTCGGGAAATATCAGCTGACGAAAATTTGCGTTAAAAAGGTATAATTCCACAATCTGTTCAAATGTAACTTTATCGCTATACTTTCCATTTTTAGGTTTCAAATTGAGGCTATATGCCTTAATCAATCTGAAATAAGATATATCGTTTAATATTTTCTTGGCATACTCCTCATCATTGACAATCAATCCAATACTTTTCAGATTTTCAACTTGTTCATCAATTGTCATAGGAGGCTGGTGTTGTCTGCGTTCTCCCATTCAATATTCTCCTAAAATTAAAAGACCCAACGTGGTCCGCATCGTTGAGAGGCGTGTTGGGTTCTGTTAATTCTTATTATATGCATCCATGGAAAAAAATCAATTGTTTAGGGCAATTTTTTACACCTCACAAGTAACTTTTTTCTCACAATTGTGTGTTTATTCTCTTTATAGGGAGATTGATTCACCATTTTTACAGATTTGCTTTTGTTGTCCGTCTTTAATCATATATGCTTCTCCATACAATGTAGTTTGTCCATCATCAATCATTATATAGCTTCCATCATTCAATGCAATTATCTCATGACCAATACTATCAGCAAAAGTGATATCCTCAATTAGGCGCAAACACTATCATTCTTCACGTAGTCAGTTGGGTCAGCACAAATGATTAGCACCTTTGCATCCTGTATCCATATTGACTTAAGGTTGTCTAACAACCCATTGTGTTGAATCAAAACCGATGGAACTCTGGTTCCGTTCACTTTGCTTGAACCTCCAAGAGAGCTTGTCAACATTACTTTCATTGCCTTACCTCCATGAATTTATCTTACATGTTGCAACATTTATTAATCAAATTTTTCTATTTCAACCAGCAATAAACCAGCCTATTAATATGAAAGGCAGGGAACTTCCCTGCCGATAGATGGACCAGGGTCTTTCGACCAGCCCTAATATGTAAATACTTGTCCAAACATGCTCCACATTGGCATATGGCTTGCTACATTCTATTAAAAATATTATATCCATGTATATTGTCCACATTTTTGCTTATTTTTCGTAACATCGTGCTAATTATTCGCTCCGCAAAATGTGCCAACATCGAAAATCCTATAAACTCCGTTCTAAGCAAAACAACTCCAACACCCATTGAAAATACAAAAGATGCCAAAAGTTCTCGCATTACACTTGTATCAAACTTCCTCCTCATAATAATGCATTGAATACATATGCTCGCGCACCAAATAATTGCTGTTATGAAAACTGATAAGGAGATATTTTCATTCCAGTCATTCCCTTCGGGCAATATAGTCATTTTGTTTCGCGAACTTATCACGGAAACAAGCAAAACTGTTACCGCCAATATCAACCAGCTCTTCCAATCTCCTACACTTGAAAAAATAAACAAATTCAATTGGCTATTTTTCAAAATAATGGCAGTTGGAATCATTGCGGAAATAATCACGCTAAATCGATTGAGCATTTCTGATTTCATTTTGCTCGCAAAAATGCACAATATAAAATTCATACCAAACCATATTCCAGATAATAGGATTCCTAAGAATATGGCAGATACGATATGCAGAATCATTTTTACCTCCTAATAGTTAAAAGAAATAGCAATTATCTTCGCCAATTATTCCAGTAAGCATCTGCTTAATCTCTACACCATGTGGCGGTGGCTCGATTGTACCACAAACTGTTCTGAGACAACTCCTTTGAGTACATATCTTAAACTGCCAGTGATTACCATCGGACTCATCAACTGTATAATCGTCACAATCCCAATCTTCAATGCATTTATATAAAATGCTATACAGCTCTTGTTTCTGTTTCTCGGACATCGGCCATATACTACCCCTGATTAAATTACCACTATTATAAAGTCTTACATGAATTTCTGTTTGAAGTACTTTTGTTACAACGCTTACTATATCTTTTGTATTTTCCCAAGAAATAGTACAACTGGTAATGCGATTACTCTCACTTTTTGCCATACTGTCACCCCGAATTCTGGTTTATTAATTGGAAGTTATCGAGTTAAACAATAAATCATAATTGCTTGTTGAACATTAAGCAGATGCTTTTTAAACTCATATCCAACAAAATAATCAGAATCAATTACATCCGCAGAAACTTCTTCTCCACGATAAAACGGCGGACAAGGATTTAATATAGCTCCCTCATTTGCCATTTGCATAGCTTCTAATGTAACCATACACTCCTTAAAATTATCAAGAATATCAGACGGTAATGAATCGGTACATATAATATCTTTTCCTACAATCGCTTCATAAATATTACTATGCGATACTAAACCCTCAATTTCATAACCATTTCCACAACACTGCTCCAGTTTAAAGCCCATAACAGTTGATGCTTCTTTCCACGCCAAGCCAATGTTACCATTTTTACCACAAAACAAGAACTTGTCATTTACAAAATTCCTTCGAATTTTCGAAAGCGCATACATATCCGTAAGTACTTCACAAGGGTGGTTTATGTCTGTCATTGCATTTATTACGGGCACGGATAAATACTGCGACATTTTCTCTATTGCATTTATATCCTTATGTCTAACAACCACCATATCCGCCCAGTTGTTCAAATAACCACAAACATCTTTCAAATCTTCTTTTTTATCAAGGGTTTCAGATGGGAACAATATAGGTTGTCCACCTAGCAAATATATCCCCTTTTCAAATGTAACTCGTGTTCGGATACTGGAATTAGGGAAAAACAAAACTACACTTTTGCCTTTCAGAATATCTTTGTATTTTCCTTGCCCAACTTCATCTGTTATGTTAAAAATATCATAAATGCCATTTGTATGATAATCTGTCAATCTTATAAGATTTTTCAATTATATTCGCCTCGCTAAATTTAAATTTGTTAACGCAATATCCCCTGCCGAACTTATTTGTTGGTTTCTTACACCTTACATTTGCTACTCAAACCACTTTACTTTCATTACAAAGTTTCTGGCATTGGAAAATCCTGCTTTGCTATAAAATTTTTCGTGCATTTCATCGTTTACCGCCTGAAGTTCCACACAGGCTGCACCGGCCTCCCTGACCTTCGATTCCAATGTTGCAAGAAGAATACTTCCTAACCCTTTGTTTTGATGTTGGTAGGAAATAATAATTTCTTCTAACGTATACCCCACAATATCGTCATACTGCTTGAAATACCCCATGGCAAAGCCGCATACCTCATCGTTATCGTCTTTCATAATTAAAGAGAACGAATCCGCGGTGGTTAATACTTGTTTTATTCGCTTTTTTGCGGTTGCCTCCGTCCAGCAACTTTCTTCGTATGTATTATAATATTCTATGTAGAGAGGAAGCACTAAATCAATATCCTCTACCTTCATCTCGTTTATTTGCATATTGTCTCTCCTTTTTTATAAGTTCAAGTTGAACAAGCTGTTTTTACGCGCGATGCCAAATGAATATGGGCATTTGTATGGGCGCTACCCGACTTGATTTGTTTTTTACGATTTTAGTCGGATGCTAATATTTTGCACTGCCCGACTAAAACGAGCTTTTTTCAGTTTAGTCGGACATCCATCATTCTTATTGTCCGACTAAATTTCAACTTTTTAATTCTAGTCGGTCTCTCATTCACTCGCTTGACCGACCAAACTTCATTTTTCCGCATTTGGTCGGACATTTACTATTTTGCATACCCAACCAAATTATATTTTCTCCCATTTAGTCGGGCAGACGAATTTTTACACACCCAACTAAAACAAAGATTTACCAGATTTAGTCGGGCAAGTGTTGTTTTCTTTACCCGACTAAACTGAAGCATTTCTTTTTTCGTCGGGAATTTGTCCTGTCCTCCAACTTGATATTCATATCCTATCACATTTCCACAAAAAATTCTACATACTGCTCGTATACACATTTAAAAAAAGCTAAATATAAGTAAAGGGAGCCACAACCTGTGACTCCCTGAAACTCTAATAAACCATATAAACTTTAAAAGCACTTATCTTGTGTACGTCATTGTATAAAGCCCTGCGTAAACTCCGCCTTTCGCCAAGAGTTCCTCATGGGTTCCCCGCTCCTTGATGCCATCTTCTCCAAGAACAAGAATATTCTTCGCATTCTTGATGGTGGAAAGACGATGCGCAATGACGAAGGTGGTACGGTTCTTGGCAAGCTTCTCTAAAGAATCCTGCACTACCTTTTCGCTCTCATTATCAAGCGCAGAAGTTGCCTCGTCAAAAATAAGAATCGGCGGATTCTTTAAGAATACGCGCGCAATGCTAAGACGCTGCTTCTGTCCACCGGAAAGCTTAATACCACGCTGACCAATGTAAGTGTCGTATCCGTCCGGCAGTTCCATGATAAACTCATGGGCATTGGCATTTTTTGCCGCCTCCACAATTTCCTCCATGGTAGCACCCGGCTTACCGTAGCGGATATTGTCTGCTACCGTACCGGCAAACAGGTACACATCCTGCTGCACAATGCCGATGCTGTTGCGAAGCGATTTCATGGTTACGCTCCTGATATCCTTGCCGTCGATTTTAATGGTTCCTTCCGAAACATCATAAAATCTTGGAATCAGGCTGCAAAGCGTCGTTTTACCTACACCGGAAGAACCAACCAATGCCATGTAGTCACCGGCTTTTACATCGAGAGAAATGTTCTTAAACACATCGCCCAATGTGCCTTCATAGCGGAATGCCACATTTTCAAAGGTAATATCACCCTTGACATTCTCAAGCTCTACGGCATCTTTGGCATCCTGAATATCCGGTTCCGTGTCCATAATTTCCATGAAACGTTCAAAGCCGGTAGCACCGTTTTGGAACTGCTCGGTGAAGTTGATCAGCTTTCGAACCGGCTCCACCACATTGTTTACATAAAGTAAGAACGTAAGCAAATCACTTAATTTAATAAAATCCCAGGCAATCATCAGACCACCGCCGACAATCACACCTACATTAATCAGATTAGTAAACAACCCAAGTCCGGAATGAAAGGTTGCCATTTCCTTATAAGCCAGTTTTTTGCTTGCTACAAAACGGCCATTGCCTTCTTTAAACTTGTCTACCTCGATATCCTCATTGGCAAAAGATTTTACCACGCGGATGCCGGATAAGTTGTCTTCAATCTGGGCATTGATATCTGCAATGCGGGCACGGTTTGCCATAAACGCCACATTCATTCTGGTTTTCATTTTCCAGGCAAACAAAAACATCACCGGAAGGAACAGGAACAAAAGCAAGGTCAGTGGCACATTGATGCGGATTAAAATGATAAACGCACCCACAAACTTGATGATGGAAATGACGATATCTTCCGGACCATGATGGCTAAGCTCCGTCACCTCGAATAAGTCATTGGTGATACGGGACATGAGCTGTCCGGTTTTCTGATTATCATAAAAACTGAAAGAAAGCTTCTGGAAATGATGGAAGATGTCGTTTCGCATATCGAATTCCATCTTAGCACCCATAATATGTCCCTGATAGGAAATAAAATAGTTGCAGAATAATTCAAGCAGTGCAAGACCCACCATCACCAAAGCAAGCTTTGCAATAATACCAACCGCCTCGGAAATTTCATAATTCGGCAGAATGTCATTTGTTATGTATCGTACAATCAGCGGATAAATCAGCGAAATTGCTGCCGCACCTAAAGCACAAACCATATCTGCGGCAAACAGCCGCAAATATGGTTTGTAATAGGATAAAAACTTTTTTAATTTTCTACTGTTCATAAAACCAACTTTCTAAAATAAGTCCTTATCTGGAAAGCTTCTTTGCCATGTTCACAAGGAACTCATCCGGCATCTTCTTCATAGCTAATGCTTCCTCGATATCATAGTCAATGAACTCGCCATGCTTGTAAGCAACCACACGGTTGGACTTACCTGCGCAAAGAAGTTCTACGGCCTTTGCACCTAATGCAGACGCATATACACGGTCCTTTGCTGTTGGGCTACCGCCTCTCTGGATATGACCGATAATGGTTGCTCTGGTTTCTACACCGGTAGCTGCCTCGATTCTCTTTGCCATTTCATAAGAGTCGCCAATACCTTCTGCATTAATGATAATGTGATGAGTCTTACCGATTTTCTTTCTTTCGATAATATTCTGAATAATTGCATTTTCGTCATTATCGTATAATTCCGGAAGAATAATTTTTTCCGCGCCGTTGGCAATACCACACCAAAGGGCAATATAACCTGCATGACGGCCCATTACTTCGATAATACTACAGCGTTCATGGGAAGTAGAGGTATCACGAACCTTATCCACCGCTTCCATTGCAGTGTTTACTGCGGTATCAAAACCGATGGTATATTCGGTACATGCAATATCCAAGTCGATAGTTGCAGGCACACCGATGGTATTGATGCCACGCTCG
This sequence comes from Lachnospiraceae bacterium, assembly GCA_017461775.1. GTDB lineage: Bacteria > Bacillota > Clostridia > Lachnospirales > Lachnospiraceae > Acetatifactor. The sequence continues at coordinate 381 of JAFTXD010000156.1, read as the reverse complement.
TACAGCTTTCTTGCACCCTGGAAGGAACCGTCACCACCAATAACGATAATACTGTCAATACCGTGCTTCTTACAAATATAAGCACCTCTGTCCTGGCCTTCCTTGGTCATAAACTCCGGACAACGGGCAGTAAACAAAGCAGTACCACCACGCTGAATAATATCAGAAACGCTCTTTGCGTCCATATCAAAAATATCCTCGTCAAGTAAACCGGAATAACCTCTGCGGATTCCCTTTACCTTCAAACCGTTAGCCAGTGCAGTACGTACAATTGCACGGATAGCGGCATTCATACCAGGTGCGTCACCGCCACTGGTTAATACACCGATTGTTTCAACTTTTTTATGCTTTACTGCCTTTGCCATTTTCTCATCCTCCATT
>JAFTXD010000155.1 GCA_017461775.1 Lachnospiraceae bacterium | reverse complement strand
ATTGTGGGTGGTGCAGTTGGTGGATTCATTTTCAATCTGTTAGGAATTTCCATCGGTGGCATCCTTGGCAATATCATTAGCGGTGTTGTAGGTGCATGTATTGTTATTTTCGTTGTCAGATTGATTAAGAAATAGCTTTTAAAAAGCGCTTGTATAATTCTAAGAATCATACAAGCGCTTTTTAATTGGGAACACCAAATTACTAATTGGCAATCTACTTCTCCTGCGGGTACACCAGTCCCCACTGCTTGCGCAGAGAATCCATCACATCCATGACAAACACACTGTCTTCCAGAGGCATGGAGATACTCTGGGTTTCCCCCAGCTGAATCTGTTTCATACACTCTTCAAACTGATACTCATACCCACTAATCTGCTTTGGCACGTCGATACGCTTTACCAGATTATCTCCCTGATCAAAAACAGAGATGGACTGAGGATTATTGATATTCTCCACAACCATATAACCCTTATCACCGTAGAAGATACCCTTGCGGTCGGAGCGGCTATAGATACCGTGAGTCAGTACTGCCATGCGACCATCTTTAAAGAAAAGAGTTATACTCTCCATACCATCCACGCCAGTATCCGTGAATTGCACGGAAGATTCGATACGTTCAATTTCCTCCCCAAAATGCATGATAGCAAAATTCAGTCCGTAAACACCTACATCCAGAAGTGCCCCACCTGCAAGCTCCGGTGCCACAATTCTGTAATTCTGACTGATGGTATAAGATAAATTTGCAGTCAGAGTGGACACCTTTCCGATGATACCACTGTCCAATGTATCCTGAATCAGCTTTCTGGAAGGCATATATCTGGTCCAAATAGCCTCCGCTACAAAGACTCCCTTTTCCTCAGATAATCTGGCAATCTCCCTTGCCTGCTGCCCATTCATGGTAAATGCCTTCTCACAGAGCACCGGTTTTCCATTCTCCACACACAATTTCATATCGTCAAAGTGACGTGAATGGGGTGTACCGATATAAACAAGCTCTACTGCCGGGTCCTGCACCAGCTCCTCATAGCTTCCATAGGCCTTCGCATAGCCGTACTCTTTCGCCGCTTCCTCTGCACGCTCCAGTGTGCGCGATGCAATGGCATAGCACTCTACATCTTTCATCTGCTTTAATGTCTTTGTAACCGATTTTACGATACCTCCTGTACCTAACACTCCAATCTTCATGGTGATTCTTCCTCCTCTTCTCCTATATAATTACCCCATTCAGATGATTACACTCGTGCTGAATAATCTGAGCAATCTGCATATCCGACCGGGTAGCCGGCTCTGCCTTCTGACTTAAAAACAATACGTCCCTACAAATCGGTTTTATCATACAAGTATCTATCCTTCCTCTCCAATCTGGGTCCGGTACATCTTCGCATATCTTCCGTTCAAAGCCATCAATTCCTCATGGTTGCCCTTCTCCACGATTTGTCCCTGCTCCATTAAAAGAATCAGGTCGGAATCGCGGATGGTAGACAATCTGTGAGCAATAATAATGGAGGTTCTTCCCTGGGTAATCTCCAGCATGGCTTTGCGGATGCGCTGCTCGGTCACTGTATCCACAGAGCTGGTGGCCTCATCCAGAATCAGAATCGGTGCATTCGTCAATACTGCGCGGGCGATGGTAAGGAGCTGCCTTTCGCCCTGACTCAGCTGGGCTCCCCCCTGCTTTAGTATGGTGTCGTATCCTTGCGGAAGTCGGCGGATAAAGCTATCCGCTCCGGCCATCTTGGCCGCCTTCTCCACCTGTTCAAAAGGCACATCCTCTCGACCATAGCAGATGTTATCCCGGATACTCATCCCGAATAACGCCGTATCCTGCAATACCACGCCGAAGGCCCGGCGCAAATCTTCCATCCGATACTCTCTTAGGTCATGTCCGTCCAACAAAATGCTTCCGCTGTCCACATCATAAAAACGAGTCAACAGATTGATAAATGTGGTTTTTCCCGCACCAGTGGAACCAACTACCGCAACCTTTGTGCCTGCCTTAAGGCGTACACTAACGTCTTTCAAAATCGGTTTTCCGGGTACATATCCGAAGATTACGTGATCAAAGACCACTTCTCCTCTTGGATTATAAAGCTCCCTTGCATCCAGTATATCTTCCGGTTCTTCCACTTCATCCAGAATCTCAAATACACGTTCCGCACCTGCAACTGAATTCTGGATATTATTATAAATATTTGAAATATCCACAAAAGGTCTTGCAAACTGCTTGGAATACAATAGAAAGCTGGAAATCATACCGATTCCAATCATATTATTGGCCGCCATAATACCACTGATTACCGCAATCAGCACATAGCTCAAATTATTAATTACATTTGTCATAGGCATCAGGTAGCCCGACCAAATCTGTGCCTTGGTAGCCACTTCACAAAGCTGTCGGTTATTTTCCTCAAACTGCTGAATCAGCTTTTCTTCCCTGCCGAAGGCCTTTACCATGGAGAGCCCGGAAACGCTTTCCTCCACCTGCCCATTCAGCCGTCCAAGTGCAGCCTGCTGTGCTGCAAAAAGCTTTCTGGTATGACTGGTCACTGTCCTTGTCAAAAGGAAAATCAGCCCCACTGCAATAAATGCCACATAGGTCAGTGCCGGACTTAAGCTCAGCATAATAAACAGCACACCAAAGATAGTGAATACATAGGTCATCAGCTGGGTCAGTGAATCTGAAATGGTGGTACTGATATTATCCACATCATTGGTCAGACGGCTCATCAGCTCGCCATGCCTTCTACTATCAAAAAAGGATAAGGGT
>JAFTXD010000154.1 GCA_017461775.1 Lachnospiraceae bacterium | reverse complement strand
CCCCCAGCAGGGTGGAGCGTGCCATCCGTCATGCTATTGAGGTGGCCTGGTCCCGGGGAAAGATGGAGACCCTGGATCAGATGTTTGGCTATACGGTGAACAGTGGAAAGGGGAAACCTACCAATTCCGAATTTATTGCACTAGTGGCAGACCGCATTCGTTTAAAATATCGAAAGAATGTTTTCTAAAAGTGCTTTCAATAAACTGTCCATTGATGTATAATTAAGAGGAGTTAGGTATACTTTTTATACAATGGAGGTTAGCTGCGAAGAAAATTTTATTTGCTGCGTCAAAGGGTGTTCCCTTTATTAAAAAAGGCGGTTTGGCAGATGTAGTTGGTTCTCTGCCAAAGTGTATTGATTCTCAGTATTTTGATGTAAGAGTGATTATGCCGAAATACGCTTGCATGAAGGATGCCATGAAGGAAAAGATGGAGTATATTACCCATTTTTACATGGATTACAATTGGCAGAATGTGTATGTGGGTGTGTTAGGTGCCAAGGTAGACGGCATTCAGTATTATTTTATTGATAATGAGACCTATTTTTCCGGCATGAAGTGCTATAGCGATGATCCTTTGTGGGAGATTGAGCGTTATGCTTTTTTCTCCAAGGCACTTTTGTCAGCACTCAAGCTTCTGGATTTCAGACCGGATGTGATTCATTGTCATGACTGGCAGACCGGCCTTGTACCGGTATATCTGAAGGAACGTTTCCAGGGAGATTTATTCTACTGTGGAATCAAGTCAGTAATTACGATCCATAACCTGAAGTTCCAGGGTAAGTGGGATACTAAGACGGTACAGAGTATTACCGGCCTTCCTGAGAGCTATTTTACACCGGACAAGCTAGAGGCTTACAAGGATGCCAACTTGCTTAAAGGAGGTATCGTATACGCAGATGCGGTTACGACCGTTAGTGATACCTATGCAGAAGAGATTAAGACCGATTTCTACGGCGAAGGATTAAATGGTTTACTTCAGGCCAGAAGTGGTGACCTTCGTGGTATCGTAAATGGTATCGATTATGAGGATTTCAATCCGGAGACGGATAAGTATATTGTAAAGCAGTACAATGCTGTGAATTTCCGTAAGGAAAAGGTAAAGAATAAGAGAGCCCTTCAGAAGGAGCTGGGTTTAAATCAGGACGATAAGAAGATGATGATTGGTATTGTGTCACGTCTTACCGATCAGAAGGGCTTCGATCTGATAGCACATGTGATGGACGAGCTTTGTCAGGATGATGTGCAGATTGTAGTATTAGGAACCGGTGAAGAGAAGTATGAGAACATGTTCCGTCACTTCGATTGGAAGTATGGTGACAAGGTTTCTGCGAATATTTACTATTCTGAGGAGCTTTCTCACAAGATTTATGCGGCATGTGACGCCTTCCTGATGCCATCCTTGTTTGAGCCTTGTGGACTCAGCCAGCTCATGTCTCTCCGCTATGGTACCGTGCCAATCGTTCGTGAGACCGGTGGACTTAAGGATACCGTACAGCCTTACAATGAGTATGAGAGTACCGGTACCGGCTTTAGCTTTACCAATTACAATGCTCATGAGATGCTCAGCACCATTCGCTATGCAGAGCAGATTTATTATGATAAGAAGCGTGAATGGAACAAGATTGTGGACCGTGCTATGGCTGCGGACTTCTCTTGGAACGTTTCCGCGAAGAAATACCAAGAGATGTACGATTGGCTTATTGGCTAAGATGCGTCTTAAGTTAGAAGGAAGTTATGTCTAATAAAAAAAATAATTTTATCCTGCAGGCTGGCATTTTTGCCGCTGCAGGATTTATTAGTAGAATCATCGGAATGATATATACCATTCCGGTGGCTGCGATTATCGGAAGTGTAGGACTTGGATATTATTCATCGGCATACAATTATTACAATATTATCCTGTTAATATCCTCCTACAGTATTCCCTCTGCGATTTCTAAGGTGATTTCCCAGAAATTGTCCCTAAAGGAATATCGCAGTGCCCATAAATTATTTATATGTTCCCTTTGGTACGTGTTAGGAGTAGGTGTTGTTGCCAGCTTACTCTTATTTTTTGGTGCCGGTTTATTTGTAGAGGAAACGGCGGTGCCGGTTCTTCGTGTTTTTGCGCCCACTATTTTTCTTTATGGTATTCTGGGCGTTTTAAGAGGATATTTTCAGGCTCATAAAAGTATGGTGCAGACCAGTGCCAGCCAGGTACTGGAGCAGATTGCCAACTGCATCGTCAGTATTGGTGCGGCAGCCGGTCTTGTCATGGCTACCGTGGGTACCTTGTCTGTTACCGCCGACCCGGCACTGGAGGAAAATCGTGCAGTGTACGGTGCCATGGGCAGTGCTCTTGGCACCGGTGCGGGTGTGCTGGTGGCACTTTTATTTATGATAGCTATATATATGTTAAATCGCCCCTTGATTCACAAGAGAATCCGAAAGGACCCAAATACCTATACAGAGTCCTATGGCGAGATTGCGATGACAATAGTCCGTGTAGTGATGCCTTTTATTCTGAGTACGGCGGCTTATAACTTAAGCAGTACCATTAATAATAAGCTCTATACGGTGATTTCCATATATCAGAAGGGGATGGAAGAGACCCTTGTATATGCCAATTATGGTATATTCAGCGGAAAGGGTATGAAAATTTCTAACATTCCCCTTGCCTTTGCCTCTGCCATGGCGGCGGCAATCATTCCCACCATTTCACAGCTGGTGGCAAAGAAAGATATGCGTGGTGCGGAGGAGAAGATACACCAGGCCATGCAGACCATTATGATACTTGCCATTCCCTGTGCAGTGGGGCTTTTTGTGCTGGCTGAGCCGGTGATCCTCTTGTTGTTCCCCACAGAGACCAACGTGGAGCTATCCACCGGTGTACTTATGGCACTTTCTCTGTCCGTGGTTTTCTATGCCATATCCACGCTGACCAATTCCATTTTGCAGGGAATTGGCAGGGTGAATACGCCCATTGTAAATGCAGTGATTGCCCTTTTGGTGCAGACCATTGTGTTAATTCCACTTTTGATGTTTACAGAGCTGGATGTATACGCTCTGGTACTGGTAAGTACCCTGTATTCGGGCATTATGTGTATTTTAAATCAGATATCCATCCGCAAGACCTTAGGGTACCGCCAGGAAGTGGTGCGTACTTTTTTAAAGCCTTTTCTGGCATCCGCGGTTATGGGCGCAGTGGCTTTTGGTGTATATAAGGGATTGTATGCTTTGATAAGCAGTAATGTGCTGGCACTTCTGGTGTCTATTATTATTGCAGTAGTGGTGTATTTTGCCTGTTTGATTTTGCTTAAGGGCGTGACGGAGAGCGAGCTTCGTGCCATGCCGAAAGGGTATCTGCTGGTGAGAATTGCCAAGAGATTTCGATTAATGTAGGTTAGAATGGAGTTATATAAATGGCATTTGATGGTGTAACAATCGCCGCGGTGGTAAAGGAGCTTAAGGATTACTGCATCGGCGGAAGAGTAAATAAAATTGCCCAGCCGGAAGCGGATGAGCTGCTTCTGACCATAAAGGGGGCACAGGGACTAAGAAGGCTCCTTATTTCTGCAGGAGCATCCCTTCCTCTGATATATTTTACAGAGAATAATAAGCCCAGTCCCATGACGGCACCGGGCTTTTGTATGCTTCTTCGTAAGCATTTGCAGAATGGCCGAATTGTAGCGGTGAGCCAGCCGGGCCTTGAGCGTATCATCCGCATCGATATTGAGCATCTGGATGAGATGGGCGACCTTTGCAGAAAGACGCTGGTGATTGAGCTGATGGGTAAGCACAGTAATATCATATTCTGCAATGAGGAGGGCATTATTCTAGACAGTATTAAGCATGTGTCCAGCCTGGTCAGCAGTGTGCGTGTGGTGCTTCCCGGACGGGAGTATTTCGTGGCTCAGACCCAGGATAAGCTGGACCCGCTTGCTTTGGATAAGGAAGTGTTTCTGGCAGATGTGATGGAGAAGCCCCAGCCGGCTTTTAAGGCTCTGTATTTGAGCTATACCGGTATTTCTCCTATTCTTGCCCAGGAAATCTGCTATCGGGCAGGGGTGGACGGTGAGATGTCCACCGCAGGACTGTCCCCGGAGGATAAGGAAAGGCTTTTTAACGTATTTGAAGAGCTGATGGAGCAGGTAAAGCAGGGCGAGTTTGCACCCTGTATAGCCTATACCAGAGGGGAGCCGGTGGATTTTGCAGCTATTGCCCTGACTATGTATCAGGGAAGCGGGGATGAGACAAGGGACTATGAGTCCATGTCTGCACTTTTGGAACAATATTATGCGGAGAAAAATACCATCACCCGTATCCGCCAGAAATCCTCGGATTTACGTCGTATCGTGCAGACGGCGCTGGAGCGTAATGTAAAGAAATATGATTTACAGATGCGCCAGATGAAGGATACGGAAAAGAGAGAAAAATACCGCATTTATGGGGAACTGATTACTGCCTACGGATATGGTGTGGAGCCGGGAAGCAAGTCCATGGAGGCACTGAATTACTATACAAATGAAAATGTGACCATTCCGCTGGACCCGGATTTGTCCCCCATTGATAATGCAAAGAAATATTTTGATAAGTATGCCAAGCTAAAGAGAACCTATGAAGCCTTGTCAGAACTGACAAAGGAGGTCAAGGCAGAGATAGAACATTTGGAGTCCATCAGCAATGCATTGGATATTGCTCTTTTGGAAGAAGATTTGGTGGAAATCAAGGAAGAACTGACAGAAAGTGGTTATATCCGCAGAAAGGGCGGCGGTAAGAAGGCGAAGGTAACCAGCAAGCCCTTCCACTATATCAGTAGCGACGGTTACCACATTTATGTGGGTAAGAACAATTATCAAAATGAGGAGCTGACCTTTAAATTCGCCACCGGAAACGATTGGTGGTTCCATGCAAAGGGCATGCCCGGCTCCCATGTGATAGTGAAAGGAGAGGGAGCAGATATGCTTCCGGATAGAACCTTCGAGGAAGCGGGGCGTCTGGCTGCCTACTATTCCAAGGGAAGAGGCCAGGATAAGGTAGAAATCGATTATATCCAGAAAAAACAGGTGAAGAAGCCCAGCGGCGGTAAGCCGGGCTTTGTGGTGTATTATACCAATTATTCCTTGATGATTGATTCGGATATTTCAGGGATAGAGCAGGTGAACTAAAACTTGACGGAGAGCCAAGTGTAGATTATAATGTATTAGTTAAGTAAACTAGTCTTTTTATGGGCTTTGTGATTACGTATGGAGAAAAGTTTTTAACCTACGTATTAGTGCAGTATCACAAGCAGGCTTGTGATACGCATGGAGAGGAAAAAATGATTAAAAGTATGACAGGCTTCGGTAGATGTGAAATCACCGAGAATATGCGCAAATTTACTGTGGAGATGAAGTCCGTTAACCATCGTTATCTGGACGTGAATATTAAGATGCCGAAGAAGCTGAACTTCTTTGAATCGGCCATTCGTAATGAGCTTAAAAATTATATTTCCCGTGGTAAGGTGGATATTTTCATTACCTATGAGGATTTCACAGAGAACAATACTACCATCCGCTACAACAAGGAAGTAGCAGGGGAGTATATGAAGTACTTAAAGCAGATGGCGGAGGATTTTAATCTGGATGACGATATCCGTGTTTCCACCCTGTCCCGTTATCCGGAGGTGCTTTCCATGGAGGAAGTGACACTGGATGAGGAGGAGCTTTGGAAGGGCTTGCAGAAGGCTATTGTAGGAGCATCCGAGGGCTTTGTACAGACCCGTATCGTAGAGGGTGAGAATTTAAAGAATGATTTAATCGGTAAACTGGAGCATATGCTGGAGCTGGTAGATTTTATTTCCGAGCGTTCTCCTCAGATTATCAAGGAGTATCGGGAGAAGCTGGCCACCAAGGTGCAGGAGATGCTTGGGGATGTGCAGGTGGACGAGGCAAGACTTCTTACCGAGGTAACCATCTTTGCAGATAAGTCCTGTGTGGATGAGGAGCTGGTAAGACTTCGTAGCCACATTGAGACCACCAAGAATACCTTAGAGGCCGGTGGAAGCATTGGTAGAAAGCTGGATTTCATCGCTCAGGAGATGAACCGTGAGGCCAATACCACCTTATCCAAGTCCAATGATTTAGAGATTTCCAACTGTGCCATCGAGCTGAAGACGGAAATTGAAAAGGTACGTGAACAGATTCAGAATATTGAGTAGGAAAAATATATGAAGAATAAAGGAATTTTAACCGTTGTATCCGGCTTTTCCGGTGCCGGAAAGGGTACGGTAATGAAAAAACTGATGGAGAATTATGATAATTATGCATTATCTATCTCTATGACCACCAGAGCACCCAGACCGGGAGAGACCCATGGAAAAGAGTATTTCTTTTCTACCAAAGAAGAATTTGAACAGAAAATTGCTGCAGAGCAGCTCCTTGAGTATGCCTGCTACTGTGACAATTATTACGGAACTCCCAGAGAGTACGTGGAGGAGCAGCTTGCCGCAGGCAAGGATGTGATTTTGGAGATTGAGATTCAGGGGGCGCTGAAGATTAAGGAGAAGTGCCCGGATTGTCTGCTTCTTTTCATCACACCACCAAGTGCACAGGAGTTAGAGAGAAGACTGGTGAGTCGTGGTACGGAGACCATGGAGGTGATTCAGCAGCGCCTTGCCAGAGCAGTAGAGGAATCAGAAGGCATTGAAGCCTATGATTATATAGTAATTAATGATGATTTGGATACCTGCGTAAAGGAGCTTCACAGCCTGGTGCAGAATGCAAAAAATACTGTGGAGTGCAGAGCAGAATTTATCAAAGATATCAGAGAAGAACTGAAACAGTTCTCGAAAGGAGAAAAATAATGTTACATCCATCTTATTCCGATTTAATGAAGGTAGTTAATAGTGAGGTTGAGCAGGGAGAGGCGCCTGTAGTAAACAGTCGTTATTCCATCGTTATGGCAACCTCCAAGAGAGCAAGACAGATTATTGCAGGTGACGAGGCTTTAGTAGCAGGCAATCCGGATAAGCCATTATCCCTTGCAGTAGAAGAGCTGAATCAGGGTAAAATCAAGATTTTAACTGACGAAGAGAACTAAAAAGAAAATGGAGGGGTAGATTATCTACCCCTCTTTGCGTAAATGGAGAGTAGAATGAAGATTTTATTTGTTTCCCTTGGATGTGATAAGAACCTGGTGGACACGGAGATGATGCTGGGTAAGCTTTTAGAAAAGGGATATGAGTTTACGGATGATGAGAGCCAGGCGGATATTATTGTAGTGAATACCTGTTGCTTTATCGGGGATGCCAAGGAGGAGAGTATTAACACCCTTTTAGAGATGGCAGAGCTGAAAAAAAGCGGACAGATAAAGGCACTGGTAGCCGCAGGATGTCTGGCGCAGCGTTATAAAGAGGAGATTCAGCAGGAGATTCCGGAGGTGGATGTGATTATCGGAACCACCGCTATCGAAAGTATTGTGGAGGCTCTGGATGAGGTATTTGCCGGGGCAGGACACAATCATTATGCGGACCTGAATGCCAAGCCTTTAACCGGTGTAAATCGTGTGGTGACCACCGGTGGACATTTTGCATACCTGAAGATTGCAGAGGGCTGCGATAAGCACTGTACCTATTGCATTATTCCTAAGGTGCGCGGAAATTTCCGCAGTGTGCCCATGGAAAATTTGGTGGAAGAGGCTAAGCAGCTTGCGGATAAAGGGGTAAAGGAGCTGATTTTAGTGGCTCAGGAGACCACTCTTTATGGTAAGGATTTATACGGGGAAAAGTCCCTTCCCAAGCTTTTGCATGAGCTTTCCAAAATTCCGGGAATTTTCTGGATTCGTATTTTGTATTGTTATCCGGAGGAAATTACGGAGGAACTGATTCAAGCCATTAAGAATGAACCCAAGGTAGTCAAATACCTGGATATTCCCATTCAGCATGCAGCAGATCCGGTGCTTAGGCGCATGGGCAGAAGAACCAATCAGGCCCAGCTTCGTGCCATGGTGGAAAAGCTTCGCCGGGAAATTCCGGAGATTTGTCTGCGTACCACCCTGATAGCCGGCTTCCCGGGGGAGACCCAGGAGGACTATGAGGAACTGTACAATTTTGTGGATGAGCTGGAATTTGACAGGTTGGGAGTTTTTACCTACTCACAGGAGGAGGATACACCGGCGGCCATTATGGATGACCAGATTCCCGAGGAAGTAAAGGCTTTCCGTCAGCAGGAACTGATGGAGCTCCAGCAGGAGATTGCTTTTGAAAAGGCGGAGAATATGGTGGGAAGCATTCTTACCGTTATGATTGAAGGAAAAGTGGCGGAGGATGATGTGTACGTGGCCCGTACCTATCGGGATGCACCGAATGTGGATGGTTACCTGTTTTTAAATACTACCGCAAATCTTATGACCGGAGATTTGGTGAAGGTTCTTGTAACCGATTCCAATGAATATGATTTGGTTGGAGAGATTTATCACGAGGAAGAGGAAGGAATTTAATATGAATTTGCCTAACAAATTAACCGTATTTCGAATGATTTTAATTGTGCCTTTTGTAATTTTGCTTTTGGGAGGCTTTCATGAGTGGTCATGGTTTACTGCTATTTTTGGTGGAATCATGGAGTATGTGGACTATATTGCTTTGGTAATCTTTATCATAGCAAGTCTGACAGACTGGCTGGACGGATATCTTGCCAGAAAGCACAATCTGGTGACCAATTTTGGTAAATTTATGGACCCTTTGGCAGATAAGCTGCTGGTATGTGCCGCCTTAATTGCACTGATTGAGATGGGGCGTATTCCGTCCTGGGTGGTTATCCTTATCATAAGCAGAGAGTTTATTATCAGTGGTTTCCGTACGGTGGCATCTGATAATGGTGTGGTAATCGCTGCCAGCTACTGGGGAAAATTCAAGACTACCTTCCAGATGATTATGGTGTGTCTGATGATTGCCAATATTCCCGCACTTAGCCTTTTGACCACTATTGTGATGTGGATTGCGCTGGTGCTTACCATTGTTTCTTTGATGGATTATCTCATTAAGAATAAGGATGTAATGAAGGATACTAAATAGGGTTGCGTATTTATGGAGCAGATGAGACAGACGTTTTCTCTGGAAGAGAGAATTGCAGAATTATTAAAATTGCATGATTTGAAAATAACCTGTGCAGAATCCTGTAGTGGGGGGCTTATTTCCGGGCGCCTTGTAAATGTACCGGGGATTTCCTCCTATTACGAGGCAGGAGTGGTCACCTATGCAAATGCGGCAAAGGAGAAGTTTTTAGCAGTGCCCCATCAGATGCTGGAAGAGCATGGAGCAGTGAGTCCTCAGGTGGCAGAGGCCATGGCAAGGGGCGCGCTTACTTTTGCAGGAGCGGATGTAAGCATTGCGGTGACCGGTATTGCTGGTCCGGGTGGTGGAACGCTCGAAAAACCGGTGGGGCTGGTGTATATGGCCTGCTGTGTGAAGGGAGAAGTGGCTCTTGAGAAGCACATTTTTCCCGGGGACAGAAGGGCAGTGCGGGAAAGTACCGTGGAGGCTGCTCTGGAGCTTGTACTTCGGTGTCTTGATAATCTTAAAAAAAGATGATTGCATTAATTTTTTAGTTGTGTTATAGTTAGAGTATGCCAAAGGCATACTCTAATTTCTTTTTAGGGCGTTCGCCCAATATTTCAATCTTTGAGTAACTGAATAGGCAAAATTCGGACGTTAAGGAGGGATGTGATTGAGGGAGTTTTTGGGGACTAAAAAGCTGATATAAATAATATGTCAGCAAAAAGAAGAAAAGATGTTGACAAAACCGAACAAATGTTTTATTCTATGAGAAAGAGAACATTTGTTCCTTGCGGGTGAAGGAGATTTGATATGGAAAGAGACGACAAATTAAAAGCATTGGATGCGGCGATTAGCCAGATTGAAAAGCAGTATGGTAAAGGAGCAGTGATGAAGCTGGGAGATCCGGCGAACCAGATGAATGTGGAGACCATTCCCACAGGTTCTTTGAGTCTGGATATTGCACTGGGCCTTGGTGGTATTCCGAAGGGGCGTATTATTGAGATTTACGGACCGGAGTCCAGTGGTAAGACCACCGTTACCTTACATATGATTGCAGAAGTTCAGAAGAGGGGCGGTATTGCGGGCTTTATTGATGCAGAGCATGCGCTTGACCCTGTTTATGCGAAGAATATTGGTGTAGATATTGATAATTTGTATATTTCCCAGCCGGACTGCGGTGAGCAGGCACTGGAGATTACCGAGACCATGGTGCGTTCCGGCGCGATTGATATCGTGGTAGTGGACTCTGTGGCAGCGCTGGTTCCCAAGGCGGAAATTGACGGTGATATGGGTGATTCCCATGTAGGTTTACAGGCAAGACTTATGTCACAGGCTCTTCGTAAGCTGACTGCGGTTATCAGCAAGTCCAATTGTACCGTAATCTTTATCAACCAGCTTCGTGAGAAGGTGGGTATCATGTTTGGTAATCCGGAGACTACCACCGGTGGTAGAGCGCTGAAATTCTATTCCTCCGTGCGTCTGGATGTAAGACGTATTGAGTCCTTAAAGCAGGGCGGTGAGGTTATCGGTAACCGTACTCGTGTTAAGGTTGTAAAGAACAAGATTGCACCTCCATTCAAAGAGGCAGAGTTTGATATTATGTTTGGTAAGGGTATCTCTGCAGTGGGTGATTTGGTGGATATTGCGGCAAATCTGGACATTATTGTGAAATCTGGAGCCTGGTATGCATATCAGGGAACCAAGATTGGCCAGGGTAGAGAGAACGCCAAGCAGTATTTGACAGACAACCCGGCAGTACGTGTAGAGGTGGAGAATAAGATTCGTGAGCATTATGGCTTAGGCGGTATGGTAGAGCTGCCCGGAGAAGAAGCGTAAAGTGGGCTATGTAAAATGATAGTTACCAAATTGGAAGAAGCTACGAAAAGTCGTAGTAAGGTTTATATTGATGGGGAATTCGCCTTTGTGTTATACAAAGGCGAATTGCGCAAGTATGATGTTGCTTCGGAGAAGGAGCTGAAAGAAGAGACTTACCATGAGATTCTCCATGAGGTCCTTCCCAAACGGGCGAAGCTGCGGGCTATGAATCTGCTGATGCAGCGGAGCTATACAGAAAAACAGCTTGAAAATAAACTGAAAGAAGGCTTTTATCCGCAAGAGGTTGTGGAAGAGGCTATAGAGTATGTGAAGTCCTTTCACTATATTGATGATGTGCAGTATGCAGTAGATTATCTGACCTATCATGAGAGCAGTAAATCTCTTAAGAAAATGGAGCAGGATCTTATGGGAAAGGGCATTGGCAAGGACACCTTAGAGCAGGCGATTTCCCTATGGCAAGAAAAGGGAGGCAACTGTGATGAACAGCAGATGATTTCTTCCTTGCTTGTTAAGAAAAATTATCATGAGGATATGGAATGGAAGGAGAAGCAGAAAATCGCAGCATATCTTTTGCGAAAAGGCTTTTCCATGGATGCAATAAATAAGTCGATGAAAAATGATGCTTTTATATAGACAATTTGCACTATTTTTTCTTGACATAATAGTAGTTTCAGTATAAAATTTAACTGTTGTAAATTGCTTGTTAGAATGTTTGTCATTCTATATTAGATATTTGTACAATGATAATTTAATAAGGAGGTCTCCTGTAAGATGGGCTATTATGTAATTACTGCCTTGATTGCAGCTGTGATTTCTATCGTGGCAACTTACTTTGTAACCGTAGCGTATATGAAGAAGTCTTCCGCAGCTACCATTGGTAATGCAGAAGAGAAGGCCAGAGAAATCATTGATGAGGCTCTGAAAACTGCCGAAACAAAGAAACGTGAAGCTTTACTGGAAGTAAAGGAAGAGTCTATTCGTACCAAGAACGAGTTAGACAAGGAAATTAAGGAGCGTAGAGCGGAAGCTCAGCGTTACGAGCGTAGAGTTCAGCAGAAGGAAGAGAACATCGATAAAAAAGCAGATGCAATTGAGAAGAAAGAAGCTAGTTTAGCAGCGAAAGAAGAATCTTTGAACAAGATGAAGGAAGAAGTTTCAAAGCTGAACGAACAACGAGTACAGGAACTGGAAAGAATTTCCGGATTAACCTCTGAACAAGCAAAAGACTACTTATTGAAAATTGTTGAAGATGAAGTGAAACATGAAACGGCTGTCATGATTAAAGAGTATGAAAGCCGTGCAAAGGAAGAGGCAGACAAGAAGGCTAAGGAATATGTAGTATCTTCTATTCAGAGATGTGCAGCAGATCACGTTTCTGAAACTACTATTTCTGTCGTGCAGCTTCCTAACGATGAAATGAAGGGTAGAATCATCGGTCGTGAAGGTAGAAATATTCGTACCTTAGAGACCATGACAGGTGTGGATTTAATCATTGATGATACACCGGAAGCAGTTATCCTTTCCGGATTTGATCCGATTCGTCGTGAAGTGGCCAGAATTGCGCTGGAGAAGCTGATTGTAGATGGACGTATCCATCCTGCAAGAATCGAAGAGATGGTGGAAAAGGCGCAGAAGGAAGTTGAAGTAATGATTAAGGAAGAGGGTGAAGCAGCAACTCTCGAGGTTGGTGTACATGGTAT
The DNA here is from genome assembly GCA_017461775.1 of Lachnospiraceae bacterium. Taxonomy (GTDB): domain Bacteria; phylum Bacillota; class Clostridia; order Lachnospirales; family Lachnospiraceae; genus Acetatifactor. The sequence goes on along the minus strand of JAFTXD010000154.1, from coordinate 10,554 downwards.
TCACCCTGAACTTGTAAGATTACTCGGTAAGATGAAGTTCAGAACCAGCTATGGACAGAACGCATTGAAGCATTCTATCGAAGTGTCTCAGTTATCCGGCTTATTAGCCGCTGAGTTAGGACTGGATGTAAGATTGGCAAAGCGTGCCGGTTTATTACATGACATTGGTAAGTCCGTTGACCACGAGATGGAAGGCTCACATATCCAGCTTGGTGTTGAGCTTTGTAGAAAATACAAGGAAAATGCTACTGTTATCAATGCAGTAGAATCACATCATGGTGATGTGGAACCTACTTCCCTGATTGCATGTATTGTACAAGCTGCTGATACAATTTCTGCTGCAAGACCGGGAGCTAGAAGGGAAACATTAGAAACCTATACTAGCAGACTTAAAAAATTAGAAGAAATAACAAACAATTTCAAAGGTGTAGACAAATCTTTTGCTATTCAGGCAGGTCGTGAAGTTCGAGTAATGGTATTACCGGAGCAGGTAACTGATGCAGATATGGTTCTGCTTGCTCGTGATATTTCTAAGCAGATTGAAGCTGAGTTAGAGTATCCGGGTCAGATTAAGGTGAATGTAATCCGTGAGTCCCGCGTAACTGATTATGCGAAATAATACCGTGAACAGTTCGACAATGTATTTATGAGAAATGATGAAATCGAGTAGGTTTTTCCTACTCGATTTTTTTATATTTCCTATTGCGCAAGAGAGTAACTTATAGTCTTATATTAAAAATGTATGATTGTATACAATTATCCCAGAGAAAGGCTTGGTTATAATATGAAAGCATATCAGGAATTAACAAGAGAAGAACTTTTAGCATTGAAGGAACAATTAGATGCTGCATATGTAGATGCAAAAGGGAAAGGATTAAAGCTCGACATGTCCAGAGGTAAGCCGGGTATTTCACAGCTTGCTTTGTCCATGCCCATGTTGGATGTGATTAACAGTGCATCAGATATGAATACGGTTCTGGGTAATGATACCCGAAACTATGGCGATTTGGATGGTATCGGAGAGTGTAGAAGGCTTCTGGCAAATATGATGGGTGTAAACAAGGACAATGTGGTTGTTTGCGGTAATTCCAGCTTGAATATTATGTATGATACAGTATCCCGTTCTATGACCAAGGGTGTGAATGGTTCCACCCCATGGTGCAAGCTTGATAAAGTAAAGTTTTTATGTCCGGTTCCGGGTTATGACAGACATTTTAAGATTACCGAATATTTCGGAATCGAAATGATTAATATTCCCCTTCATGAAGATGGACCGGATATGGATATGGTAGAGCAGTATGTAAATAATGATCCGGCAGTTAAGGGTATTTGGTGTGTACCGAAGTATTCCAACCCTACTGGTATTTCTTACTCCGATGAGGTGGTAAGACGTATGGCGAATTTAAAGCCGGCGGCAGAGGATTTCCGTTTATACTGGGACAATGCATATTGTATCCATCATTTGTACGATGATAAGCAGGATGAGATTTTAAATATTTTAGAGGAATGTGAGAAGGCTGGTAATCCTCATATGGTTTATATTTTCTCCTCTACCTCTAAGATAAGCTTCCCGGGCTCCGGTGTATCTGCCATTGCATCTTCTTTGGAGAACATCGACTTTATCGAAAGCCAGATGACAGTGCAGACCATCGGACATGATAAGATTAACCAGCTTCGTCATGCACGTTATTTTAAGAATATTGATGGTATGAAGGAGCATATGAGAAAGCATGCGGATTTGATGCGTCCCAAATTCGAGGCCGTTTTAGAGGTGCTTGAGAGGGAGCTTGGAGGTTTGGGCATCGGTTCCTGGACCAAGCCTTACGGCGGTTACTTTATTTCCTTCGATGCCATGGAGGGCTGTGCAAAGGCCATCGTTGCAAAGTGTAAGGAAGCAGGCGTTGTGCTTACCGGCGCAGGCGCTACCTACCCTTATGGCAAGGATCCAAAGGACAGCAACATCCGTATTGCGCCTTCCTTCCCTACACCGGAAGAGATGGCTATGGCAACCGATTTATTTGTACTTTGTGTAAAGCTTGTAAGTGTTGAGAAGCTTTTAGAGGCTTAAAATGGAAGAAGTAAAACGTTTAAAAAGAGAACTGATTTTGAAAGCAAAGCTTTTTGAATATTATCAGGACACCATGGCGTTTCCCAATGGGAACGAGGCAGTATGGGACCATTTGGAGCATAAGGGTGCAGCGGCGATTGTGCCGGTACAGGCGGATGGCACCATATTGATGGTAAGGCAGTATCGAAATTCTGCGGGAAGGGAGACCTTGGAAATCCCGGCAGGTGGTCTGGAGTCCAAGGATGAGCCAACGCTGGATGCGGCCCTTCGTGAGTTAGAAGAGGAGACAGGATACAAGGCTGGAAAAGCAGAATACCTAGTATCTACACTGGCAGCTCCTGCATATTGCAGTGAGAAGGTGGATATTTATGTAGCCATGGATTTGATTCCCTCCAGACAGCATCTGGATGAGAATGAATTTGTAGAGCTGGAAAGCCATACCGTGGATGCTCTTTGTGAGAAGATTTTTGCAGGGGAAATCTGCGATTCTAAGACGGTGGCTGCTATTTTGGCATATGCCAGAAAGTATCATGTATAAAAAGAATAGGCTGTTTCATATATTGTTATAAATCCTTTTTCCGGAGGCAATGTATGAAACAGACAGGTAATACACAGGGAGAGAGGGGATACCTTTCTCCTTTTTTATGGCTTTTTTTCATTATAGGGATTGTCTTTTCCATTTTCTTATCGGGGAGAGCGGAGGAAGAACTGTTATTTTCCGGAAGCCGTATCAGTACTTTGCGGACGGGAGGCTTTCAGGAAAAGGGTTTTTTTATACATGTTCTTTTTTCACGCTTATCCTATGTAGTGGTAGTAATTCTTCTCTCTACAACGTCTTTTCGGAAAATCTTTCTGATTTTGCAGCCCATACTCCTTAGTCTGGGAATCGGTGGCTGGATTGGTGCTGCCATTGCGCAGTTTGGAATCAAAGGAATTTTACTGATTCTGGCAGGGATGTTTCCACATATGTTCCTGTACATATTGGTATTACGTTTTTTGCTTATGCTTTTGTGGGAGCGGACCTATTATGATAAGCAGTTTTTTATTGCAATCTGTATATTATTGTTTATGGTGATTATCGGATGTCTCTTTGAAAGTTATGTAAATCCGATGATTGTTGCTAAAGTATTAAAAATATTTTAAAATTTCGTTGCAATTATACTTAAAAATAAGTATAATAAGCATTACCGCGTAAAGAGTATCAGTTAACATAAGAGAGGCAGAAAATGAAGCAGCAGGTCGACTCCTTTATAGAATATTTGCATAATGTGAAGAAAACATCGGAGAATACTACCGTGTCATATAGGAGAGATTTGTATAAATGGATTCTGTACATGGAAGAGCTGGGGGTACAGTCACCGGAGCAGGTGACGGAGGAACAGCTGAAGGCTTATGTAGTATATTTACAGGAGCAGCAGTTTAAAAATACCACCATTTCCAGAAGTATTGCTTCGCTGAAAGCCTTTTATAATTATCTGTTTAAGCATCGTCTGGTGCAGGAGGATATTACAGATAATATCCGGGCACCGAAGATAGAGAAGAAAATGCCGGAAATTCTTACGGTGGAGGAGACCATACGCTTGCTTGAGCAGCCGGAGGGGGATTCTCCTAAGGAGCTTAGGGACAGAGCTATGCTGGAGCTTTTGTATGCTACAGGAATTCGTGTATCGGAGCTGATTTCCTTAAAGCTTACCGATGTGGATATGAAAGCCGGTGTTTTGAATTGTGGGGAGCGCAGTATCCCCTTTGGAATCAAGGCCAGAAGAGCACTTTCCAGATATCTGGAAGGGGGAAGAGATGCCATGTTAGGTGATTATGAGGAGGAGATTTTGTTTGTGAACTGCTCCGGTAGCAGCATGAGCAGACAGGGCTTTTGGAAGCTGATTAAGAATTATGCCCGCAAGGCGGGAATTGATGCAGAGATTACCCCTCATACCCTGCGCCATAGCTTTGCAGCGCATCTGGTGGAAAATGGTGCGGACCTTCGCAGTGTACAGGAAATGCTGGGACACTCCGATATTGCCACCACCCAGATTTATGCCAATATGAAGGGCAACCACTTACGAGAAGTATACAAAAAGGCTCACCCGAGAGGGTAGGGCCTTTAAATTATGAAACAAGCCCCGCTTCGGAATGATATCTCTTATTCAGACATGTTCTCACGCCGTGAAAAACGTAGCAGTACTAGGCTCGAAAAAACATCGCCAAGTGCTGACGTTTTTCAAGGGTCTGAATAAGAGATATCATACCATCACGGGGATTGTTTCATAATTTAAAGGCCTACTCGAAACGAGTAAGCCTTTTTTTTTATACCATATTTTATTCATAATCTGCAAGATCGTATAAAAGCTTTTCGGTATCCTTCCAACCCAAGCATGGGTCGGTGATGGATTTGCCGTAAACACCGCCGCCTACCTTCTGGCAGCCTTCCTCGATATAGCTTTCTACCATAACACCCTTAACCAGGTTGTGGATGTCGCTGTTTAATTTACGGCTGTGCATTACCTCTTTTACAATACGAATCTGCTGCTCAAACTGCTTGTTGGAGTTGGAATGGTTCGCATCAATGACACAGGCTGGATTTACCAGATTCATTTCGCCATACATCTGAATGAGGCGGTTCAAATCCTCATAGTGGTAGTTGGGAATGTTCTGTCCGTGCTTATTGTTGGCACCACGCAGTACCGTGTGGGCAAGAGGGTTACCGGTGGTATTTACCTCATAGCCGCGGTAAATAAAGGAGTGTGGATGCTGTGCAGCATATACGGAGTTTAACATTACGGAGAAGTCACCACTGGTAGGATTCTTCATACCGGAGGGAACATCGAAGCCACTTACGGTGAGACGATGCTGCTGGTCTTCAACGGAACGGGCACCGATAGCTACATAGGAGAGAATATCGGAAACATATCCCCAGTTTTCCGGGTAAAGCATTTCGTCTGCGGCGGTAAGACCGGATTCGCTCATGGCGCGGATGTGCATTCTACGGATTGCTAAAAGACCGGCAAGGAAATCCGGCTTTTTTTCCGGGTCCGGCTGATGAACCATGCCCTTGTAGCCTTCACCGGTTGTACGAGGCTTATTGGTATAAATACGGGGTACGATGATTAACTTATCCTTAACCTGCTCATTTACGCGTGCGAGACGGTTAATGTAATCACATACGGAATCCTCATTATCTGCGGAGCAGGGGCCGATAACTACCAGAAATTTATTGCTTTCGCCGGTAAATACCTTACGAATCTCTTCATCACGTTCTTTTTTCAGTGCTACCAGATCGTCCGGGAGTGCATATTCCTTGCGGATTTCTTCCGGAGTGGGAAGCTTTTGTACAAATTCAAAACTCATTTTTATCCATCCTTGTCTGTAATTCTTGTATAATCATTCACCCATGACAATAGCACAAAGAAAAGGAATTGGCAAGTATTTATACGTAAGAACGCAGGCTGCGGTAGTAGAGAAGAAACTGCACCAGCTGGGTAAAAAGAAGAAGATAAAGGTAAGCCGGAATTCCGAAAACAGGAATCGTAAGGTGGATAAAAAACAGTCGTATAATCAAGAGGGACACATTGATGCCAAAGAGTAGTGTGGTCTTGCCCAGCCCCTGCAAAATCCCGGAAAGGGTGGAATTTAAGTAAAGGAAGGGACTGATGAAGGAAGCAATACGGATATAGCTGCCGGCCAGTTCGTTGTCGTATATGGTTTTGCCCAGGTAGGGGCCACAGGTAAAGAAAAAGAGAATGCTGAGGATTCCCAGTGTCAGGCAAAAGGTGATATTTTTTCGGATAGCGGATTTGATTTTCCCATACTCACCACGAGCCTGATATTCTGATACGGAGGGCAGAAGCAGTACGGAGATGGAGCCGGTAAGAGTAGTGGGAAAAAACAAAAGCGGCATTACCATTCCGGTAAAGACTCCGTAGATACTCAACGCTTCGGAACGGGTTAATCCATAGCGCTCCAGGGTAACGGGGATAGCTACGGTCTCCATGCTTTGCAGTACATTCAGGAAAATCCGGTTGGATATCAGGGGGAGCAGCATGGAAAAAAAAGTGGCATATGTAATCTGCGTGGTGGCAATTGTTCCCTTCCTTTTGCGACGGGCAGAATCTATAAAATGAAACAGCAGGGCACATAAAAGGGAGGCAAGTTCTCCAAAAACCATGCCCAGCACCATGATTACCAGGGGAGGTGTGGTACCTTGCTTTTGAAGAGTGTCCACCAGAAGAAAGACGCTTCCGATGCGGATAATCTGCTCGATAATCTGGCAGATGCAGGGAGGGAGCGTTTTTTTGCGACCATAGCAGTAGCCCTTAATACAGGAATTTATGGCGGAGGGCAGGATGGCAAGGGAAAAGACCTCTAAGAGGGGCTGACACCTTGGCTCTGCCAGCCACAGCCGGGAAATGGGCTCTGCCAGACGATGGAGCAGCAGGGAAATGAGCAGGGCAAGAGGGACACAGAGGGTCAGTGCCAGGGTAAAGGGCTGTTTCTCGTTTTCCTTTTGCTCTGCCACGAATTTGGAGATACAGGTCTGGAAGCAGGCTCCGGTCAGGGAAAAGGTAAGTCCCACTACCGGCATAATCAGGCTGTGAATACCCATTCCTTCTGCATCAAAGATTCTGGATATATATATTCGGTAAAAGAACCCCATGAAGCGACAAATGAGGCCGGCACCGGTGAGAAGGAGGGTACCGAAAATAAGTGGATGCTTTTGCAAAGAACGCATATGATTCCCCCTATGGGAAGTTATTTTATGATATGCGGGCGGCTTAAAAAATAGAATTTCTTGGTAGTGGTAAGATACCCTGGATTGTGATAAAATGTATGACGAGAAAAGCAATGGATGGGAGCTGTTTATGAGCGAGAAGGTTGTAGTAGGCCTATCGGGAGGCGTGGACTCCTCAGTGGCTGCTTATTTATTAAAGGAACAAGGTTATGAGGTGATTGGTGTTACCATGGATACCTGCCGGGAAAAACCGGGAGAGGAGGGCTGGAAGGCGGGAAGCCAGGCGGCCATTGCCGATGCCAGGAGGGTGGCAGAGCATCTGGGAATTCCCCATTATGTGGTAGATTTTAAGGAAGCATTTCAGTGCCATGTGACAGATTATTTTATAGAAGAATACTTACGGGGCAGGACCCCCAACCCCTGCGTGGTTTGTAACCGTTATGTGAAGTGGGAGGCACTTTTAGCGTGGGCAAAGGAAATGGGGGCGGATTACATTGCCACCGGTCATTACGCCCGGATTGATGTTTTGGAGAACGGACGCTATGCCATTCGTAATTCCATAACCGCCAGAAAGGACCAGACCTATGCCCTGTACAATCTGACCCAGAGCCAGCTGGAGGGCACCATAATGCCCGTAGGGGATTACACCAAAGAGGAAATACGGAGTATTGCCCAGCAGGCAGGGATTCCCGTGGCAGAGAAGTCGGACAGTCAGGATATCTGCTTCATCCCCGATGATGACTATGTGGGCTTTTTAACCAGAAGAGTACCGGAGAGAATGCCGGGAGAGGGCAATTTTGTGGATAAGGAAGGAAATATCCTGGGCAGGCATAAGGGCGTGACAAATTATACCATCGGCCAGCGAAAGGGGCTGGGCATTGCCATGGGGCATCCGGTGTTTGTGACGGAACTTCGACCGGAGAAAAATGAAGTGGTGATCGGGGAGAATGAAGATGTGTTCACGGATACCGTGATTTGCGAAAAGCTGAATTTTATGTCCATTCCGGATTTGACTGAGCCAAGAAGGGTTCTGGCGAAGATTCGTTATAACCATAGTGGAGAGTATTGTACCATCGAAAAGCTGGAGGACGGAAGAGTGAAGTGCAGCTTTGATGTGCCGGTACGGGCATCCACGCCGGGACAGGCCGTGGTGTTCTATGATGGGGAGTATGTCCTTGGAGGCGGAACAATAGTGAAGTAAAAACTGGTGTAGCAGAGGATGCTACACCAGTTTTTTAAACTCCGGAAGTCGGTTTTCAAAAATGGTATAATACCGGAAACCACATTCTTTAAGAAGCGCTTCGGCGCGGTCAAAGCCGTAGGCAATGTTTTCCGTATTGTGGGCATCGGAGCCGATGGTGATGATTTCGCCGCCAAGCTCCTTATAGCGCTTTACGATATCCGTGCAGGGATGCAGGTCGCGAAGTCCTTTTTTGATGCCGCCGGTATTGATTTCGATACCTTTTCCTTCCTCAATCAGTAGCTTTAAGATATTATCCAGAAGATCCTGATATTTTGCATAGGTGTAATTGGCATCTTTATTGGGGCCGTAGCGTACCACATAGTCCAGATGTCCGTACACATCGAAGTTCTTGAACTTTTTGATATTGTCGATGATGGACTGGAAATATTCGCTGTAGGCTTCTTCCTCGCTGCGTCCCTCGTAGAAGGCTGGATAATAGGGGTCCTTGCCATTGCAAATGTGAGAGGAAGCGATGACAAAGTCAAAATCATAATTCTTAATCAGGATGGCGTGTCTGCGCATGAGATGTGGCTGCATGCCCAGCTCCAGACCGAAAAGAATGCGGATTTTGTCCTTGTATTTTTCCCGGAAGCTGATTAAATCATAAAGGTATGAGTCGATGTTGCATTCAAATTTGCCCTCCGGGTCAAGCTCTGTCACCGGAAAGTCGAAATCATTGTGTTCCGCAAAGCACATGGTATGAAGCCCCTGGGAGATGCCCTGTAAAATCATTTGCTCCATAGGGGTATCACTGTCGCCGGAATGGGACGTGTGTAAATGACAATCGGATAAAATAGCCATGTATAATCCTCCATTCATAATTTGCTTTCAGTATATAGGGTAGAGCAGGGGTTTTGCAATGCGCCAGATGATTTTTTCATAAAAAAATAAGTTTTTTTTCGCGATTTCTAAACAAAGTGTAAAAAATGGGTATTATTTGAAATTATTTTCGATTTACATCTTGAATTCTTAGGGGAGATTGGGTAAAATGATAGTGCTGACAAAATTTTGACAATCTGGACAGGTTCCGGAGACGGTCAAGATAATATAATAAACATATTTTAGGAGGAAACTAAAATGGCAGTAAAAGTAGCAATTAATGGTTTCGGCCGTATTGGTCGTCTTGCATTCAGACAGATGTTCGATGCAGAAGGATATGAAGTAGTAGCAATCAACGATTTAACAAGTCCTGACATGCTTGCTCATTTATTAAAGTATGACACCGCACAGGGCAAATACAAATATGCTGATTCCGTAGAAGCAGGTGAGGATTCCATCACTGTTAACGGAAAGAAGATCACCATCTACGCTAAGGCTAACGCAGCTGAGCTTCCTTGGGGAGAATTAGACGTAGACGTAGTATTAGAGTGTACCGGTTTCTACACCTCTAAGGAAAAGGCTTCTGCACACATTACTGCAGGTGCTAAGAAAGTTGTTATCTCTGCTCCAGCAGGTAACGATCTTCCTACCATCGTTTACAATGTAAACCACAACATCTTAACTAAGGAAGATACTGTTATTTCAGCAGCTTCTTGTACTACTAACTGTTTAGCTCCTATGGCTAAGGCTCTTAACGATTTAGCACCTATCCAGTCCGGTATCATGACTACTGTTCATGCTTACACTGGTGATCAGATGATCCTTGACGGTCCTCAGAGAAAGGGTGACAAGAGACGTGCTCGTGCTGGTGCACAGAACATCGTTCCTAACTCTACTGGTGCTGCTAAGGCTATCGGTCTTGTAATTCCTGAGTTAAATGGCAAGTTAATCGGTTCTGCACAGCGTGTTCCTACCCCTACCGGTTCTACTACTATCTTAGTAGCAGTTGTTAAGGGTAACGTTACCAAGGATCAGATCAACGAGGCTATGAAGGCTGCAGCTACCGATTCTTACGGATACAACACTGATGAAATCGTTTCTTCAGACGTTATCGGTATGACCTACGGTTCTTTATTCGATGCTACTCAGACCATGGTTATCCCTATGGAAGATGGCAATACTCAGGTTCAGGTTGTTTCTTGGTATGACAACGAGAACAGCTACACCTCTCAGATGGTTAAGACTATCAAGTACTTCGCTGAGTTAGCTTAATCTGTTGGTTGAATAAATAATTGACCTAATAAGGGTCCGGTCTTATGGACCGGATCCTTTTGTATTACAATAAAAGAAAGTGGAGGTTCCTAAAATGGGCTTAAACAAGAAATCAGTTGATGATATCAACGCAAAAGGCAAAAGAGTATTAGTAAGATGTGACTTTAACGTTCCTCTTAAGAATGGTGAGATTACTGACGAGACCCGTATCGTTGCAGCTCTTCCTACCATCCAGAAGTTATTAAATGATGGTGGCAAGGTTATCCTTTGCTCACATCTTGGTAAGGTTAAGAATGGCCCCAACGAGGGCGAGTCTTTAGCTCCTGTTGCTAAGAGGTTATCTGAGAAGTTAGGTAAGGAAGTTGTTTTCGTTGCAGATTACAATGTTACCGGCGAGGCAGCTACCGCAGCTGTAGAAGCTAT
>JAFTXD010000153.1 GCA_017461775.1 Lachnospiraceae bacterium | reverse complement strand
GCTGCCTGAACCTTGCTGGTTAATGCAGACTTCAGAGCTGCTCTCTTCTCTTTCTTGTTCATCTTGAAAGAGTAATCTCTTGGAACTGGAGCGAATACAACACCGCCGCCGGTCCACTGAGGAGATCTGGTTGAACCCTGTCTTGCATGACCGGTTCCCTTCTGTCTCCAAGGTTTTCTTCCGCCACCGGAAACTTCTGAACGGGTCTTAGCCTTCTGAGTTCCCTGACGATTATTTGCAAGCTGCTGTACAACTGCCATGTGTACTAAGTGCTCGTTTACCTCAACACCGAATACTGCATCGTTAAGCTCGATTGTACCAACTTCTTTGCCTTCCATATTGTATAAAGATACGTTTGCCATTTAGTTGTCCTCCTTTCGCCCTAACTATGCTTCAACCTTAACGGTTTCTTTGATGGTAACTAAAGCCTTCTTAGGTCCTGGAACAGCACCCTTTACTAAAAGAAGATTCTTCTCAGCATCTACCTTTACAACTTCAAGGTTCTGAACGGTTACTCTTACGCAACCCATATGACCAGGCATTCCCTTACCCTTGAATACACGGCTAGGTGAAGAACATGCACCATTGGAACCCTGATGACGATGGAACTTAGAACCGTGCTTCATAGGTCCTCTATGCTGTCCTAATCTCTTGATTGCGCCCTGGAAGCCTTTTCCCTTGGAAATTGCAGAAGCATCAATCTTATCGCCAGCTGCGAAGATGTCAGCCTTAATCTCTGCGCCTAAGGTGTACTCCTCAGCGTTCTCAAACTTAAACTCTTTTACATATCTCTTAGAAGCTGTGCCAGCCTTCTTGAAGTGGCCCTGCTCAGCCTTGTTAACACCATGTCTGTGGATAACTTCCTTCTTACCACTTGCATCCTTGTTAACGATCTTGTCTTTCTTGTCAACGAAACCAACCTGAACTGCGCTGTAACCATCGTTCTCTACGGTCTTAACCTGGGTTACTACACAAGGGCCAGCCTGAAGTACGGTTACAGGAACTAATACGCCGTCTTCATTGAAGATTTGAGTCATTCCGACTTTGGTAGCTAAAATAGCTTTCTTCATTCTTTCTTTTCCTCCTAATTACTCTACAGCGGGGCACTTTGCAGTGTCCATACTAGTAGGGGATTTGATTAAATAATAGTTACTATCAATAAGAAGTACAAATTTTAACACAGGAATTATTTGTTCTTCATTTTGATGTCAATGTAAACACCAGCAGGCATTTCCAGACGCTGAAGAGCATCTACAGTCTTCTGGGTTGGGGTGATGATGTCGATGAGTCTCTTATGAGTTCTCTGCTCGAACTGCTCTCTAGAGTCTTTGTACTTGTGTACTGCTCTTAAGATTGTTACAACTTCCTTCTTAGTAGGAAGAGGTACCGGTCCGCTCACCTGTGAACCGTTCTTCTTTACTGTTTCGATGATTTTCTTAGCAGATGCATCAACTAACTGATGATCATATGCCTTGAGTGTAATTCTCATTACTTGACTTGCCATAAAAAAAGTCGCCTCCTTTTCGCACTTTCTAATTACTTAAGTACGACAAGCGGTGACTGTACACTCTCCCGTGTGTGTCCTAAACCTTTGCACATCGCAGCAAAGCTCTATTTCACTTCCACGTCTTCTCTATCCTGTGATAGACTTGATTGTTTGTACAGTGACTTGTCGTCAGTTTCCTAACTTGACATTCGCTCCACGGAAAACCTGCTGTAACTTTCGTCTCAGCAGCAACCTCACGCTTCACAGCTATCATGCCACAGCAAGGATTAGTATACATGTCCTGTACAAACTTTGCAAGTATTATTTTTGTTAAAAATTGTTTTTTTTTAGGTACAATCCAGAGCCAAGCGTTTTGAATAAATATATGCACATCAAGCTTGCTTGTAAGTGCATATACTTCTCCCAAAACCTGTTGCGAATGCTGGCTCATTTTCATTCCTTCATCATTAATATAGAAGAAACAAGTACAAATCCGATTCCCAACAGCGCCGCCTGCGTAAAATCCTCTTTAAACAGCACCGCTCCCACCACCGATGCCATCACCGGTTCTATGGTAGCCAGCACCGATGCCTTCCCTGCCTCCATGCCTGCAAGTCCTTTGGTATACAAAAGATATGCCGCCACCGTGGTCAGAAAGGTCCAAAGCACTGCCTGCCAGATTAACCCCGGCTTAGCCAGAAAGCATTCTGCAATATGACTCACTCCCGTAAGGGGGATACAACCGGCTGCGGCAAACAAAAAGGTGTAGGTAGTTATTGTAAAGGACGAATATCCTCTTTGCAAGGCATATCTGCCGAAGATACTATAAAGAGCATATCCAAAGCCCGCGCCCAATCCGGTCAGAAGCCCCATTAGTCCAATACTGCTTCCTCCAAATCCACCGGATACCAGCACACATCCTCCAAAAGCACATAAAAGAGCCAGAATCTTTTTCCAAGTAAATGCTTCTTTAAATAAGAAGAAACTCATCACCATCACAAAAGCAGGCGCCGTATATAACAATATGGCTGCAATGGACAGGGAACAATAATTCATACAGGTAAAATAGCAGATATTGAAAAATACCACACTAAGTATTCCCGTTCCCAGAAAACACCAAATATCCTTTCCCCGGATTTTCAGTTCCTTCCTATTAAATAGGAACATTCCCATCACCATAATAATAGAGGTAATGACCGCACGCACCGTTACCACCTCCGCCGAGGATAATCCTCCGCCATTCATGGTACGAACTAAAATACCCATGCAGCCCCACAACAGGGCTGCACAGATGACATATATATAGGAAAGCTTTTGTTTCATTTACTATCTTCTACTCCTTGGCATTTCCCATGCCTGATGGTCCGTATGCAGAAGCATATGGGATTTGTGGGACAGGGGCTTTTCTAAAAATTCCTCATAAAGCTTTATCACTGTTTCATTCTCGTGGGAGAAACGAAGGGTTGCCTTCTCATCCAGCATCCTTAAATTCTCGCTTCTTGAGGTTGCCAGCTCGCAGCCATCCTTAATGGGCTGGCCACCGCCGCCCACACAGCCTCCCGGACAGGCCATTACCTCCACGAAATCGTAATGCACCTCTCCCTTTTCCAGCGCTTCAATCAATTCTCTGGTATTACCCAGACCATTCACTACCGCTGTTTTTATCGGGATACCCGCTATGGTAATCTCTGCTTCCTTCCATTTGTTCTGCTCCCTGCTGCTGCGAACTGCTTTAAAGGCATCCGCTTCCGGATTGCAGCCGGTAATCAGATAATGGGCAGAACGAAGGGCTGCCTCCATGACACCACCGGTGGTTCCAAAAATCACACCTGCACCGGTTCCGTCAGACATGGGATTATCGCAAGCCTCCTCCTGAAGATTATGGGGGTCAATATGCGCCATACGAATCATACGGTTCAATTCTCTTGTAGTCAGCACAATATCCACATCATGGCCTGCATACTCCTCATAGAAAAGCTCCATGTTGCTTTCACCCTTCTTCGCCACACAGGGCATAATGGATACCGTCACCATATCCTCCGGTGCCACACCGATTTTCTTTGCAAAGTAGGTCTTCATCACCGCACCAAACATCTGCTGAGGTGATTTTGCTGTGGAAAGTCTGGGCACCAGATGAGGGTACTGGGATTTAATAAAGCGCAGCCATCCCGGACAGCAGGAGGTAAACATGGGCATCTGCTTGGTATCTCCCTTTTTAAAACGCTCGATAAACTCATTTCCCTCTTCCATAATAGTAAGGTCCGCTGTGAATACGGTATCAAATACATAGTCAAAGCCGATTCTCTTAAGGGCATCCACGATTTTACCCATGGTAGCTTCTTCCCGGCTCAGTCCAAAGGTCTCGCCCCATGCGGCACGAACCGCCGGTGCCACCTGTACCACCGTGACCTTCTTCTTATTTTCGATGGCCCACCAAGCCTTCTCCGTATCGTCACGCTCACGCAGGGCACCTACCGGACAGTGAGTAATACACTGACCGCACAGCGTACAATCGGACTCCTCGATGGTACGATTACCTGTTACATACACACCCGCTCTGGAGCCGGTACCCTCCACATCCCAGACCTTTACACCCTGCACCTTATCACAAACCTGGATACAGCGCATACACTTAATACACTTATCCGCATCACGAATCAATGGGAAATTCTTATTCCATGGAAGTGGATGCAAATCCTTCTCATAGGGTACCTCCAGAATATTTAAATCTCTGGTAATGGTCTGCAAAGAACAGTTACGGTTTCTGGCACAGGTCACACAGTTCGCATTATGCTGGGAAAGAATCATCTCCACGGTCTTTTTACGGTTTCTGCGAACCTTGGGACTGTTGGTATATACCACCATTCCCTCCTCCACCTGATTATTGCAGGAGGTTACCAGTTTTTCCTTTCCCTCAATCTCAACTACACAGACACGACACGCGCCAATTTCATTAATATCCTTTAAAAAGCACAATTTCGGAATAGGAATTCCTGCAATACCCGCCGCATCCATGATGGTACTTCCCTCCGGAACCTCCACCACGTGCTGATCAATTGTAAGCTTTACCATATTGTCTCACGGCCTCCTTTCAGTATTCCATAGCCGAAATGGTCACAGCGCAGGCATCGGGACGCCTCCTGTTTGCATTCCGCTTCCGTCATAGGTAATTCCACACCTTCAAAGTCACAAATTCTCTGGCAGGCTTCCCGCTCTACCATATTTACGCGGCCACAGGGGTCCCTGTCCTCCAAATTAGGCACTGGCACCTCTACCTCGCTGGAAATTACATGATGATATCCCAGATATTCGTCAATATTCGCCGCAATAACCTTGGCTGCACCGATTGCCTTAATAACCGTAGCCGGACCGGTTGCACAGTCTCCTCCCGCAAATACGCCGGGCAATAAATCAAAGCCACCATGTCTTCCCGTCTGAATCACACCACGATTTACCGGTACACCTGCATCTGCAAAGTGCTGGTACTCGATATCCTGACCAATAGCCACAATAATGGTCTGGCAGGGAATCATCACATTCTCCTCACCCGTTGCCTTCACGGATGCACGGCCATTCTTGATACTGCTAATCATCTGTGGCTGTACCCAGAGTCCTTTCACCTTACCACTCTCATCCGTCTCTATACTTACCGGAGCCTTCAGGGTCTGTACCTCTACACCCTCTGCAATCGCTCCGTCGATTTCATCCTTTAAGGCGGTCATATCCGCCACTCTTCGGCGATATACGATACTTACCTTCTTAGCACCGAGTCTCACTGCCGTTCTCACCGCATCCATGGATACGTTACCGCCACCGATGACACAGACCTCCTGGCCCTTTAAGTCGATAGCATTATCCTTGCCCACATCACGTAAAAACTGTACTGCTGAGATTACCCCCTCAGCATTCTCCCCGTCGATACCCAGCTTCTTATCCGTGCTGGCACCAATGGTAATCAGCACTGCATCATACTGCTCTCTCAACTCATTAATGGTGATATCAATACCGATTCTGAGTCCGTGCTTCACCTGGATACCGGTCTCTAAAATGGCATTAATATCATCGTCCAGTCTATCCTTGGGCAAACGATAATTAGGGATACCATAGCGAAGCATACCTCCCAGCTTAGGAAGCATTTCATAAACCACCACCTGATGCCCCATCAGCTGTAAATAATATGCCGCACTGAGGCCCCCCGGACCTCCGCCCACGATGGCGATCTTCTTACCGGTAGAGGGCTGGCACGCAGGAGGCGCAACCTTTCCTGCCAAATCTGCTGCCATACGCTTTAAGCCTCTGATATTCACTGCATCATCCACCATATTTCTGCGGCATCTTGCCTCACAGGGATGCTCACAGATAAATCCACAGGTAGTCGGGAAAGGATTGTCCTTTCGAATCAATCGGATAGCATCCTGATATCTTCCCTCCCGCACCAGTGCTATGTAGCCCGGAATATCCACTCCGGCAGGGCACAGAGATACACAGGGTACCGGCTGCTGGTAATTACAATTGCATCTTCCCAGCTGAATATGGGCAACATACTCCTCATGGAAGCCTATCAGCCCCTTATAAATCATATTCGCCGCTTCATACCCGATGGCACAATCCGCGGATTCCATAATACTGAGGGCAGTGGCCTTCATCTCCTCCAACGTATCCATGGTAGCCTTTCCGTTCAGCACATCGGAAATCATCTTCCGCATTTGTTTTAAGCCCACGCGACAGGGCACGCATTTACCGCAGGTCTGGGCATGGCACAGCTCCAGAAAAGCCTTGGACATGTCAATGGGGCAAAGTCCTGACGGGCTTGCCTCAATTCTTCTCTCCAAATCTCTATACAGCTGCTCTACAACGACCTGGGCTTTATTCGGCACAAGAATTTCAAGTCTGCTCATTGGTAACCTCCTAGTTTGATAAAATCTTCTTCCAGAAAATGTAAACGCTTACATAAAAGATATCATGATTCTTTCTACAATTCAACAATCGTTAATTATTAGTCGAGCCTTGAAAAAATGAAAAAAGATGATAACATATCATATAGAAGCGCGATGTCATGAGGTTGATGTGCGGAAGGGGTAACGAAGTGATATGTCTTTTGAAGACGCGTTCTCACTCCGTGAACATGCGAAAAATCCATATACGCAAGATTTTTCGCAGGGCGGTACTAGGCTCGAAAATACCTCGCCAAGTGCCGACGTTTTTCAAGGGTCATCAAAAGACAGATCACTTCGTTACCCCCTCCGCACATCAACCTCATGACATCGCTTCAGATGAAACCATTTTTCAAATCAGAAAGGAATTTTACAACATGTGGATAGCTGATAACTGGAAAGATTACCAGGTTTTAGATACATCAAACGGAGAAAAATTAGAGCGCTGGGGGGACTACCTTTTGGTTCGTCCGGACCCCCAGGTCATCTGGAATACCCCTCACAACAACCCGGGCTGGAAGAAGAAAAACGGTCACTATCACCGCAGTGCCAAGGGCGGCGGCGAGTGGGAGTTTTTTAATCTGCCCAACGAATGGTCCATTCACTACAAGGAGCTGACCTTCAACTTAAAGCCCTTCAGCTTTAAGCACACCGGACTTTTCCCGGAGCAGGCCACCAATTGGGACTGGTTCTCTGAGATTATTCAAAAAGCAAATCGTCCGGTAAAGGTATTAAATCTCTTCGCTTACACCGGTGGCGCAACTCTTTCCGCTGCCAAGGCAGGCGCTGCAGTTACCCATGTGGATGCTTCCAAGGGTATGGTAGGCTGGGCAAAGGAAAATGCGGTAAGCTCCGGTTTGGGCGACGCTCCCATCCGCTGGCTGGTGGATGACTGCGTAAAATTCGTGGAACGTGAAATCCGCCGTGGCAACAAATACGACGGTATCATCATGGATCCGCCTTCTTACGGACGTGGCCCCAAGGGTGAAATCTGGAAAATTGAAGAGAGTATCTGGCCCTTCATCGAGCTGACCACCCAGATTTTATCCGAGGATGCCCTCTTTTTCCTGATTAACTCCTACACCACCGGCCTTCAGCCGGCAGTGCTCTCCTACATGATGAACACCGCCATTGTGAAGCGCTTCGGCGGCCATGTAGAAGCTCAGGAAATCGGTCTTCCTGTGAAAGATTCCGGTCTGGTACTTCCCTGCGGAGCTTCCGGACGCTGGACGAAGGAATAATAAAAATCATACGGTCAAAGTAGCATTGCGCCCTTGCATTATGGGACAATACCACTTTGACCTAACTTTTTACAGCACTTGGGGCGTATATCAAAAAATTTCTCCTTCACGCCCCTTTTCTTCCTCTTTTCCCGTCAGAACAAGCCTCAATCCTTATCTTCATAATACAAAGTGTGCGGTAAAATCACTTATAACCATTTCCACACCCCGCTCCCCCTATCTTTGCAGGGCGTAGAAATCACATATTCCACATCTACGGCACATTCTCTTTCAGACATCCGCAAATATTCTGGAATATCCCCCACATTTCATCCCCCAGCGGGGCGTAGCTACAACAAAAAATCCTATACGCCCTACATCTCCTCCGGACACTCCAGTCCAAGCAGACCACATCCATCTGCAAGCACCTTCTGTACCTGTTTCACCAGTAAAACACGTGCCTGCCGCTCCTTCTCGGAAGCCTTCAGAATAGGACACTCATGGTAAAACCGATTAAATGCCATAGCCAGGGCAATCAAATACCGCGCAACCACCGATGGTTCATATTTCTCAGCAGCATTATTTACCGCATTCTCATACCCAAGCAATGTCTTTACAAGAGAAAATGTCACATCATCCGTCAGCACACTATAATCCACGACCGCGTTCCCAGACACTTCCCCGTATTTCTGCAGCACACTACCTGCCCGGGCGTAGGTATACTGCACATATGGTCCCGTAGTTCCCTCAAAGCTCAGCACATCCTCCCAGGAAAAGTCCACATTCTTTATCCTCTGATTGTATAAATCATGAAAGACTACCGCACCAATTCCCACCATATGAGCCACCTCAACCTTATTCTGTAACGTAGGATTTTTCTCTTCTATCAGAGCACCGGCACGCTCTACCGCCTCCTTCAAAATATCCTCCGCATACACAATGTTTCCATTCCGGGTAGAAAGCTTCTCCCCGGCAAGACTGACCAGTCCGAAGGGAATATGCACCAGATTCTCATACCAGGGATAGCCCATAAGCTCTATGGCCTTAAACACCTGTTTAAAATGCAGTGTCTGCTCCATGCCTGTAACATACAGACACTTTGAAAAATCATACTTCTTCTTCCGGTCCAGAAGCGCCGCAATGTCCCGGGAATGGTAAATGGAACCACCGTCACTTTTCATAATCAGACAGGGGGGCATATCATATGCTCCCAAATCAATCACCTTCGCTCCCTGACTCTCCTCCAAAAGTCCCTTCCCTTCCAGCTCCTTTGCCAGCGCCGATACCTTATTCCGATAGTGGCTTTCCCCGCTGTAGCAGTCAAAGGACATCCCCAGCATTTTATACACCCGCTCAAACTCTACCATGCTGATTTCCTTAAACCAATTCCAGATTTCCAGGGCTTCCTCATCATTCTTCTCCATTTTCACAAACCATGCCCTTGCTTCCTCTATCAGCTGCGGCGCTTTCTCTGCCTCCTCCGTAAATTTCACATATATCCGCAGTAATTCTTCGATTCCGCCCTTTTCCACAGCCTCCTTACTGCTCCACTTTTTATACGCCGTAATCAGCTTACCAAACTGGGTTCCCCAATCTCCCAGATAATTGATTCGCACCACTTCATAGCCCAGCTTTTCATGGATTTTGTAAAGAGAATTCCCGATTACCGTAGTCCGTAGATGTCCTACATGAAAATTCTTGGCAATATTGGGCGAGGAATAATCCATGCAGATTGTTTTCCCCTTTCCGATTTGCTCCACACCCAGATTCTCCTGCAGCATTTTATTCATGCCACTTTCCACATACCCCTTCCGGTCCACAAACAGATTGCAATAACCTCCCACACTCTGCACCCTTGCAAGCCCCAGAGCCTCCTTTGCCGCCTCCAGTTTTTCTGCCAGCTCTGCCGCTATCAATGCAGGATTTTTCCTCTGCACCTTGGCCAGTGTAAAGCAGGGAAGCGCATAGTCCCCCAGCTTCTCATCCGCCGGAACCTCCACAAGCGCCTGCAGCTGCTCACATGTGAGACCCTCCAACACCTCTACCATCTTCTTACACAATACTTCCCTCATTTTGACCTCCTTCTTATACTTGCATTTTGGATAAAAAAAGAACCGCATCGGAATTAGCATAAACTAAATCTAATACGGTTCTGCATCTATGAATTCTATAAACAGCACCGCACGGAAAACAGACGTACACCTTCTGCAACCATGCGGATAAATCCTACATACGTTGCAAAAGCTTACGTCTCTCTCTGCGTCTTAAGCTGTTTAAACATAATAAATTCATAGCAGTTTCCTTCCAAAATATTTGAATTCACATTATCACATGTCTTTTCAAAAAGCAATACCTAATGTGCAATATCATATACTGACCGCACCCTAAACGTTGTGGCATCTCCCTCCACAATGGTCACCGTCCTGCTTCCCGGATTCATGTCAAAAAAGTTATCGGACAGTCTCACATCACCGTCCAGCCCTTCAATTTCCACCATTCCGGCATAAGCTCTGGCTGTAACGGTAATCTCTGTTCCATCCACAGAAAGCTCCAGCTGCGGGTTCTCATACATAAAGTGCTTAGGTGGCGTAAAGAGACAGGTTCCCTCCGAAACTACTTCATCGTTCACCACATAAGCAAAGCAAAAATATACACCCAGCTCATCATAATCTGAAAAATCCAGCTTCTCCATCCACTGTGAAGATAAGGGAAGTACCATCAGCTCCTGCTGCCCGGACAGAAGCACATCCCCCAAAGGATTCCGCAGCGACCACATGACCTGCCCCTGCACCATTTCCATGGTTTCATTGCATACACATAGCCTTGCCGATTTCTCGATTTGCTTCGGTTCTGCAATGGGATGAGGTCTCTCAGACAGCTCGCCCACCTCCTCGCAGGAAATCATTATTGGTGCAAAAGCACGTTTTTCCGCATAATGCAGAGCCTTCCAGCGCCCATAATAATCAATGCTGGACCAGGATGCCACCGGCCAGATATCATTTAACTGCCACACCACCGTGCCCATGCACCGTCCCCTGTGGCGGCGGAAATGCTCGATACCGTAACGGATGGCCTGAGCCTGCAAAAGCTGGGAGGCATACAGTAAATGGTCAAAATCCTTGGGATAAAGATAGGTTGCCGAAATATACTCCAGTATCTTTCCATTTGCCGCCGTATTCCTCTGATGCATCTCCATCACTCTGGAAAAGATATTGCGGTCCTCCGGCGCTGTAAAGGTCTCCACCGTATTTAAGGATGGGAATGCCTGAAAGCCAAACTCCGACAGATAACGGAAGCGATACTTTCGAAAATCCGTAAAGGGCTTATTTCCATGCCACACATCCCAGTAGTGGGCATCTCCACGATTCTCATCCCATGGATTATCAAAGTTTCCGCCCGACGACGGAGAAGATGGCCAATAAAAAGTATTTGGATCCTCCTGCTTCATAATCTTGGGAATAATATGCTCAAAAATCTTGATATAATCAAAAAACTGCTTCTGGGAAGGCTTCCAGCATTTATCCAGAGTCTGGGTCTCCATCTCATTATTACCGCTCCAAAGTGCCAGACAAGCATGATGGCGGATTCGACGCACATTCTCCATAATCTCTGCGGTAATATTCTCCTCAAACTCATCATTTAACTCATAGCTGGAGCAGGCAAACATCAAATCCTGCCAAACAAGGAGTCCCAGCTCATCACAAATATCAAAAAAGTAATCATCCGGATAATAGCCGCCGCCCCACACACGGATGGTGTTATAATTAGCTGCTGCCGCATCCTCAAGGAGCTTTCTGGTACGCTCCGGTGTCACTCTGAAAAGAAGATTGTCCTCCGGAATATAATCCGCACCCATGGCAAATACCAGCACCCCATTTACCTTGTGGGCAAAGCGGTTTCCCCACTGGTCTGTATCAGTATCCATCTCCATCACCCGCAGACCAATGCGCTTTTTCCATATATCCAGCACATTTCCCGCACTGTCCTTACACACAACCTCCACGGTATACAAGGGCTGGTCCCCATAGCCTCTGGGCCACCAGAGCAGGGGCTTTTCGATAGTGATAAGCCCTTCCTCATCCTGCACATATATCTGCCCGTCAGGACTTTTTGCTGTAACGGATACGGACACCTCCTCGTCCTCTCTGAGAATTTCCAAGTCCACGTCAAAATCCAGTGTTACCCGCTCTCCCTGCACTATCACTTTTGTCGGATTCTCCACAAGCGGCGTCAACATCACATGCTCCTGGGTAATATACACACTATCAATCAGTGCCACATTGGCCACCTTCAAATACACATCCCGGAAAAGTCCACTATCGGGAAGTCTCGGGCCCCAGTCCCAGCCAAACATGCAATGGGCCTTACGAAGGTGTGGGTAGCCTTCCATAGCCTCTCGCACACCACCGGCATAGACCTTTTCGTTTTCTTCCTTAATGTATTTTATGGGTGAACGGAACTGTACCGTCAGCGTATTTTCCCCCACTCTGGCCAGCTCCCGGATATCAATTTCCCAGGTTCTGTGCATATTGTAGGTCTGCCCGATAAGCTCTCCATTTAAGAAAATGTCCGCAAGCGTGTCCACACCATCAAAGCACAGCAGCACACTGTCCGCAGAAAGCATCTCCTCTGTAACGCAGAAATCCTTCTCAAAGGTAAAATCTGCATCCAGCGCCTTCAACACTACCAGCTCATTTTCCCCATAATACGGATCCGGTATCGCCCCGTGCTCCAGCAAAGTGCCGCATGCACTCCCCGGTACCTGCGTATCCAGCCAGCCTTCCACACCCACGTGCCAATCCTCCGGTACCAGCATTCTCCAATTGTCATTTAACAAAATCTTTTCCATACACTTCTCTCCATATACATAAGGAGGGTATCGGTTACCAGT
>JAFTXD010000152.1 GCA_017461775.1 Lachnospiraceae bacterium | reverse complement strand
TGGTAGATGATGAGTGTTCCATAGATATCCTTTAGTAAGTAATGACATCGGGGGTAATTCCGGTCGTATTTTCTTTTAGCTGTATTACCAGCTTATTGGGAAGGCAGGTAATGGGCAGCATGGAATTGTGAATAAATCCTTGATTCACACAGATGTGATCCGGACAGGAGGCATCTGTTACTGCGATTTGTCCCGGCCTGATTTCTACGATATTGTAGCTGCCACCTTCTGCTTCAAAGGTGAGCTGATAGCTCTGGGTAACGGTAGATAAGTCAATGCTTTCCAGAAGCTGCCCGTCCTGATAAATGTGAGCTGTGTAGGAGCTTTCGGAAGTGCTTATCAGGAAGATACTTATTATACTGCCAAGCAGTAAAAGTAGGATAATCGATATAAGAGCCCAGAGGGCTTTTGAATTTGTTTGCTTTTTCTTTTTCATAATGCAATAGTATAGCAGAAAGGAATGTAAATATGAAGTGGCACTGCCAAAAAAGAAATTGTATAATAGTGGTATGTATGCTTGCAGTGCTGCTTTTGGAAGGCTGCGGACCATTAAAGAAACAGGAGCAGGTGTCACAAACATATGTAGCCATGGGAACGGTAGTAGGTGTGAACCTCTATGCGGAGGATGAGCAGCAGGGAGCGGAGGTGCAGACGATGATTGCAGAACGCCTTAAGGAGTTGGAAAATCAGTATTTATCCTATCATGTGGAGGAGAGCGAAATCTGGAAGCTTAACCATAGCGGTGGAGAGTGTGTGCAGATATCTGATTTCCTGTATGAGTATCTTGAGAAGGTATGGGAGATTTCAGAAAAGAGTGATGGTGCCCTAGATGTTACGGTGGGAGAAGTTACCAGACTGTGGAATATTGATACTTACGCCGAGGCACCGGAGGGTTTTGAGATACCCCAGGAGGAGGCACTGGCAGCAGCCCTTAACAACGTGGGGTATGAGAAGATTGTGATGGAGCAGAGCCTTACCATGCCGTCAGGGATGACCATTGATTTGTGGGCAGTGGGAAAAGGAATCGCCTGTGACGTTATTAAAGAGATTTTGCAATAAAAAGGGATTCCGGCAGCAGTTATTAGTGTTGGAGGAAGTAATCTTATCTGGGGAGAAAAGGACAATGGTCAGGGCTGGCTGATAGGAGTGGCTCATCCGAGAGAGGAGATGGCTTATCTGGGGTATCTTCGGGTAGATGGAGGACAATTTGTTGCAACCTCAGGAGATTATGAGAGATTTGTTCTTGTAGGGGATGAGCGCTATCATCATATTATGGATCCGGATACCGGTTATCCGGCACGGTCCGGCCTATGTAGTGTTACTATCGTAAGTAACAGTGGTCTGCTAAGCGATGCCTTGTCTACGGCCTGCTTTGTGCTTGGTAATGAGAAGGGTATGGAACTGGCAGAGCAGTATGGAGCTGAGGCTCTTTTTGTAGGAGAAGACGGAAGTATTACCATGACAGAAGGAATGAAGAGCCTCTGGATGAAGGAAAAATAAGTGAGGAGTTACAAGGATGGAGCATGATTTTTTATTTGCAAGTGAAGAAATTGTAGAGAAGGTCAATGAAACGATGCCGCCGGAAGAGGAGATGCAGGATCTGGCGGAGTTTTACAAGGTATTTGGCGACCCTACCAGACTGAAGATTTTATATGTGCTTTTATGCTCAGAGATGTGTGTGTTTGATATTGCCGGGCTTATCGGTATGAGTCAGTCTGCAGTTTCTCATCAGCTCAGAGTTTTAAAGCAGATGGATTTAGTGAAAAATAAAAGAGTCGGCAAGACGATTTTTTATTCGCTTGCAGACTCTCATATTGTTAACATCTTAAGTCAGGGACTTGATCACATTGAGGAATAAGTGGTAGAACCGATGGGGGAATGATACGTAGTATCTTCTTCATCATATTCCTGGAAATATACATATCTTGAAGTCATATTAATCTTGGTGAAATTACCCTCTGCGATGGTAGTAAGTCCGCTACCATCTGCAGCCATCATTTTCAGCGCAGGCTTTGTCTCGGAAGAAATCTGGTAATAAATATATCCGCTTCCTACATTGAAGCATTCTACACGTTCATCGGTCAATACTTCCACAATACCACTACTCAGAACATAACGACATAATCTGTAATCATTGGCTACATCAATGTAATATATGTAATCCCCATCAATGGTGGGATACCAGATATCACCTGGCCAGAGCTCAGTGATACCATGATTGGAGGTATTTAAGGTGTACAGATAATGGTCCTTCTCGGTACCGTTATAATAGATAAGACCATCTCTGGCACATGCAGGATTGACCTCATACTGTGCCAAATCAATACTTTCGCTTTTATCAATCTTTACCTTGCGGAAGGTAGGGTGTTCGTCGCCCGCCACCAGAAGATACAGATAATTATCTACCAGCTGACCTGTAACAACCACATCCGTTTCTATGGAAACGATATTATCACCATCTAAATCCGCTCTGTGGAAATCATGACTGGAGCGGATGTTGCCAAGTCCCATTTCTCCGGAAACACCGAACTGGAAATAGTACAGATAGTCACCGCCAGCCAAAATATTACCGGGTTTCACATCCAGAAGCTTTTCCTTCTCAGACTCATCCGGTTTCATGCGGTATAAACAGCCGTCGTCGCCCGTATTGGAAAAATATACATAGCCGTTATATTCGCAAAATAGACCACCATTATTCAGATTACCAGCGGTATTACCGACAGTTCCTTCAGGATTCATGGTAACACGGGTTAAAAACCAGTGAACGATGATAAGTACAATCACAACAATAATCACAATAACAGAAATGAGAATTACTTTTGTATTTTTTTTCACAAATACCCCTCCTTTTATTCTCTTTGTTTCAGTATACATTTTCTTTTCCTTGCTATCA
>JAFTXD010000151.1 GCA_017461775.1 Lachnospiraceae bacterium | reverse complement strand
TCCATCTGGATATCCAGGGTATCATATTTCTGCTTCACATCTCCCATATTTGGTGGCGGATCCGTGATACCCTCACTACCCTCTGCCGCCCAGCGCATGGGGGCGCGCTTATTCTCATCGGCACCGGAGCCCTTCATACCGATTTCTTCCCCGTAGTATACGAAGGTACTACCGCTCATCAAAAGATTCAGCGCTCCGCCAAACTTGATTTTCTCCTGTGAGGGAGCAAGGAAGCCTGCAATACGCCCGGTATCATGATTGCTTAAAAACGGTGCATCTATCATATCCGGGTTCACCTGTTTAAACTTCTGCTCCACAGCTTCCAGGGACGTAGCAAAGCTGGCACCCGATTTACCATCCCCGGCCTTCTTCACCACACTGACCAGCTTACCGTCATTATTTCCGAAAGGATAATTAAAAATACTGTCAATTCCGCTTTCATAAAATGCGGTAATGGTCTCCAGGGTATCCCATACCTCTGCCACCAGATAGGCATCCGGGTAGCCTGCCTTTACATAATCCACATACCATTTCAGAATTTCCACATTCTTACCGGTGTTTCCGGTCACATATTCCTTGGCAGCATCCAGACGGAAGCCGTCCACACCCATGGAAAGCCAGAAATCTGCAATTTTCTCCAGCTCCCGGCGAACCTCTTCATTGTACAAATCAAGGTCGGGCATACCATACCAGAATACACTTTCATAATACCAATCCGTACCATCCACTACCGAATAACCGGAGCCTCTTTCCCTGCTAAAATGGTAGTACTCCACATAAGGGCACACTGCCGCATCAGGCTCCTCTGTGGCCTCTAAAGTCTTTAAGTAGCTGACTGCCTCTTTAAACCAGGGATGCTCGGAAGAGGTATGATTAAATACCATATCCATGATGACATGGATCCCCCTTTTATGAGCCTCCTCCAGAAATGTCCGGAATTCCTCTAAGGTACCATATTCACTGTCGATAGAATAGTAATCCGTCACATCATACTTATGATAGGTCATGGAGGGCATCACCGGCATCAGCCAGATACCATTAAAGCCCAGCTCCTCAATATAATCCAGCTTCTGGGTAAGTCCTGCAATATCACCGATTCCATCCCCGTCACTATCGTAAAAGGAACGCACAAATACCTCGTAATACGTGCGGTAATTATCATCCGGCACTGTTACCTTCTCTCCTCCGCATCCGGTCAGGGATAAAATCATGCACATCACCAAAAGCATACTAAACCATCGTTTCATCCTTCGTCCTCCTTTATCTCTGCGGCCACCTCTTTTACAATCTGCGCACCGCCCATCTCCATCCATTCTTCTACAAATGTATCAAAATAGGAAATATCTTCCTCGCCACACACAATCTTTAAATACGCCTGATTTTCCAGCTCCTGCAGCTTCCACCACAAGCTGCGCATGGTAGATGTCTCCCCGAAGTAAAGACTTTCCACCTCAATAATATTTTTACTATTCAGCAGACTACATGCCTCAATGCGGGACTCATAAGCCGCCCACTCCTGGGCAGTAGCCTCCTGCCCCTTTTCCAGATATGCCTTGCAGGCGGTATAATAGGAACGCTCCAAAAGTGGCATCTCCTCAAAGGAGGTCTTTCCACCAAAGGCACTCATCAAGGTCTGATAACACCGCCTTAGCGCCCAGTTGTAATCCACATTGATGGCCACCGGTCTGGCAGTAGGATCCACATTCTGGGTAAAATATGCGGACAGCTCCTCGTTATTCACATCCTCATACCGGGAGTAATCAAAAATCACACTAATCATCTTAGGCACAATTTCCGGATGAGCAAAGCCCTTACGGACCACCACATATTTATACGCCGGATTTTGGCTATGGTAATAGGTGGCACCATTTTCCGCTGTGGCAATCAGGTAGGGCTGCCATTCCGCCTCCGGATCCGCTGCCACCGCATCCACCAGAGGGTTATTGGGTGCCCACCAGGGTCCAAAAAAGGCCCCACATTTTCCGGACACAATCATTTCCACAATATTGGTATCCGTTCGCAGAAGGAAATTAGGGTCAATAATCCCCTCGTCATACAGCCGGTGAATGTAGGAAAGAGCTTCCTTTGCCTGGGGCTGCACAGAGCCATAGCACACTTCTTGTGCCTGGTCATATATCCACTGCTTGGGAAATGCCCCAAACCCGGCAAACAATATATCCAGCTGATATTCCAGGCTGATACCGTTTTCTCCGCAAAGATCCGTATTACACATAATCCCCACGGTCTCTCCCGGTGCATTTCCCCCGGGGTTCTCTGTTATAAAGGCCCTTACCACATTTTCCAGTTCCTCTATGGTTCCGGGTGGCTCAAGTCCCAGCTTATCCAGCCAGTCCTGACGAAGCCATATTAAATTAGGGCCATCGGAAATACTGGTTTCCGGCAAAGCCATCAGCTTCCCATCAAAGGTAACCGGTTCAAAAATCCGGTCCCCGTAGCTGGCATATATCTCCTTAATCACCTGACTGGCGCAATTCTCATACACTTGCGTCAAATCCTCTATCATTCCCTGCTCGTAAAGCTCCGCCACTGTTTCTGCGTCCTTCACCACCATAATATCCGGGATTTCCCCCGAAGAAATGGCCATATCCACGGTAATATAATACTGGTCATCCTTCTCCTCGAACACATCCTCATTCTGGATATTCAAAAGCTCCCGCAGATATCTGGTGTAGGCATTATTCTCGTAGGTATCTCCCTCCGGCATATTGGAGTTGTTGGTGGCCGACATCTTCGCCAGAGTATAGGTTATCAGCTCCGGATACTTCCCATAGGGAGTTGTTTTCGCCTCCTCCATGGCAGCCTCGTACTCCGGTCCGCCAGGTATGTTTTCGTTTTCTTCGCTGCCCTGACTGCCACAACCACCAACGAATAATAATCCACACAAAACAACAGAAAGTATTCTCTTTTTCATGCTTCATCCTTTCCATCCTTTTCTATGGAATATGATACCATGATTTCGCTCTGCTGCATCATGGTTCGCGCAAATTCGCCAAATGTCTGCTTCGCAGTCGCTTGGCTCATTGTGTTCGCATACATTGTACCACAACTACGTCACTTTGGGGGGCGTATTTTGCCCCCCAGCCTGTGTTTTTGCTCTTCTATCCTTTCACCGCTCCACTCATGCCGTCCGCATAGAACTTCTGCGTTGCCAAAAACAGTATGGCAATGGGTATGGAGATACATACCGCTCCCGCAGCAAAGGAGGTAAACCATTTGGTGATATACTCCTTCTCCAGCATTCTCCAAAGCCCCACGGATACCGTATAATACTCCGCATTTGCCCTACAGATTACCTTTGCAAAAATAAAGTCCGTCCAGGGCGCCATAAAGGAGGTCAGCACCGTATATACAATAATGGGCTTACTTAGGGGCATGGTGATTTTCGTAAATACCTGCCACTTGGTGGCACCATCTAAGAGTGCGGCTTCATCCAGCGCCTTGGGGATAGTATCAAAGAATCCCTTAGCCACATAGAAGCCTAAACCGGCACCGCCAGAGTAAACCATGATGAGGGCAACTCGGATCATAGCCCCCTCTGACAGGCCGATGGCTTTCAAAATATAATATATAGCAATCATGGACATAAAGCCCGGGAACAAAGTCAAAATCATCGCCATATTCATGAATGACTTACGTATTTTAAACCGAAGTCTGGACATACAGTAGGACACGCAGAGCACCATAAAGGTAGAGATAATACAGCAGCAAACGGCGATGAACAGGGTATTTTTAAACATTTGTGGGAAATCCAGCACCGTCTTATCCGTGAATAACCGGATATAATTATCCAACGTAAATTCTTTCGGCCAGAACTGGGTCGAATAAGGTCCCTTATCCGTCTTAAAGCTGGTAAGCACCACCCAGAAAATGGGGAAGAGCCAGATAACAGACAATATGGCCAATATTACATGCACAATGCTGTTAGAAATAAATCGCTTTGCTTTCGCTGAGCCGGTATTTTCCTTTTTCATTATTGGAAGCCCTCCTCGTCTTTATAGGATGTGGTGTTACGATAGGTTACCAGTGCAACAATGGCAAGGACAATAAATGTCAGAATACCGATAACTGCACCCAAATTAAAGTATTGCTGGTCTACGGTCAGCTTATAGAGCCAGGTCACCAGCAGATCCGTCTTACCTGCGGTAGAGCCCACCGGCGTGGGATTACCACCGGACAATAAAAAGATGACGTTAAAGTTATTTACATTACCCGTAAACTGGGTGATCAGATATGGTGTCATAACAAACATCATATAGGGCAGGGTAATCTTAAAGAAGGTTACCACAGGGCCGGCACCATCCACCCTTGCTGACTCATACAGCTCCTGGGGAATATTCTGCAGGATACCGGTTGCCTGAATCATGGTATAGGGAATACCTACCCAGAGATTGATGACAATTACCATCACTCTCGCCCAGGTTGCACTAGTAAAGAAGGGAAGTGACTCAGAAATAAGCCCTGCATCCTTGAGTAAGAGATTCACAATACCATCCTGATTAAACATGGTACGGATAATCAACAGAGATACAAACTGAGGAATTGCCACGGAAAGCATAAAGCAGAATCTCCAGAACGCTTTACATCTGGTGCCCTTACGGTTGATGACAATTGCCAGAATCATACCCAATATATAGTTAAGTACAGTCGCAAAGACGGCCCAGCAGATGGTCCATCCGAGGACTGACCAGAATGTCTGACCTATGGTATCGCTAAAGCTGAGTACCTTTTTAAAGTTTTCCAGTCCAACCCAGTCAAATAAAACCAGATGCTCCCCAATCTTACTATAATTGGTAAAAGCCATGGAAATCATGAAAATAAGGGGCAGAACCGTAAATGCAAAGATACCGATTAAAGGCAGTGCCATTAACAGCTTCTGCAGGTTACCGTTAAATAATTCTTTGATATCTTCTACCAGAGTAAGTACATGCTTACCCTCATGTAATCTCAGTTGCGCCTTATAGGAACTGATGACACAACCTCTCCAGAAAAGTACAAACAATACAGAAACACATATGGTTACTACACCATATAACAAAATCAGCACAGAGTTATGTCCCTGTGTATATTCATAAATGCCCTTGGCCTCATTCCATACCTCTGTCTGCGTCAGCCAGCCCAGGGATGGCAACATACGAATGCAGGAAATACCTGCCACAAGCATGTACCAAAGATACAAAAACTCCACTGCCAGAAACAAAAGTCCTTTGCCAATCTGCTTATGCAGCATATTACCTGCACCGCAGATAAACAGTGAAAGTCTGGTTCCAAAATCCCCATGTTTTATTGCTGCCCTCAGGGTATGTGGGTCACTATATTTTCTCCTCACAAAAATGCCCTCCTACTTCAAAGAAAGCCGGCGACAGTTGTGCCGCCGGCAAATAATTACTGTACTGCGTCCTTATTCATGGACTCGTTCATAAGCTCGGTCTGTGCTGCTGCGTTGTCATGAGTAACCTCCTTGGCCACGATAGCCTTACCCATATTCTCCGCAGGGCTCCAATATCTACCCATGTTACCAACGATTGGCTGCATAATGGAAGTATTTGCAATGGTTGCAGACTGTGCGTTTGCTACTACGTCACTCTTAACGGCTTCGTCTCCTGCAACGGTATTGTTTGCAGGGATAATACCTCTCATCTCATAGTGCGCTCTCTGGGCCTCTTCCCCACCAAGGTAAGCAGCAAGAGCAATCGCTACATCTGCATCCTCGCAGTGAGGATTTACACCGATGGCCTTAGAGCCAGCAAATGCCATCATCTGCTTCTCTTCCCCGTTTAAGGTAATGGTAGGAAGCTGCGCCGCACCTACATTCTCCTCACCGATGGCATCTACGATGTTCTGATAATCCCAAGAACCGGTAAACATAGCACCGATAGAACCATCGGTTAAACCTGCGATACCTGCACCATCTGCATCATTTACAAAGTTCGGATTTGCCGCTAAATCTACTAAATAATCGGTAACTGCAACAGCCTTATCGCCACCAAAGTCGATGCCGGCTGCCTCATTGGTACCATCTCCAAATAAGGTACATCCATTCGCTGCATAGAAGGAAGCGATATACCAGGAATTGGTAAGAGGGAATGCCACCTTGGACTTTTCCAGCATGGTATCCAAATTCTTTACATCATCCTCCGTAAAGATACTCTTGTTGTAGTACATAAACCATGTATTGGAGGTAAATGGAATACCATATACAGCTCCATCAACGGTTACGGAATTTACTAAAGACTCCGGAATCTCTGCATTTACATAATCCAGGGCAGAACCACCGATTCTTGCAATAGCACCGCTGGCAAGAAGGTCATTTAAGTTATCGTTTGCAAACATGTATACATCCGCTGCGGCCTCCACATCCTGTGTTACGGTTGCCTTTGCATCACCCTCTGCACATACACCGTAGGTGAAGTTGATTTCCCATTCCGGATGCTCTTCATCAAACTTTTCACACATGGTAGACAGCCAGTTGCCATGCTCCTGAGCCTGGTCCTCGGAAGGAGCCCAAACCAGGAGATCTACAGTTCTTACTTCCTCTGTGGAACCCTGTGCTTCCTGCTTGCTCTCTGCAGGTGCCTGCTGTGAGTCCTGTGGTGTCTGGCTACCACCACATGCGGTAAGTCCTGTAATCATTGTGGTCGCTAAAACCAAAGATAATACTTTCTTTTTCATTTTTCCTCTCCTTTTCACGCTTGAAAACTGTTCAAAAGCGTTTGAACTTTCTCATATCGTTTACATGTTTTATTGTAATTATTCAGAGACAAAACGTATATATCAATGATTTTAGAAACATGTTGGAAATTTAAGAAATCGTTTTCCTTACATAAAAAAGAAATACGCCTACCCAATGGGTATGCGTATCTTTACCTCCGTGCCCTGTCCTATCCGGCTGCTGATTTGCAGCGCGTAGTCCGGGCCATAACATATTTTCAATCGTTCATTTACATTGCGGACACCGTAGCCCTTAGAGCTTTCCGTCAGAACGGCATCCACCTTCGCGGGCTCCATACCCACACCATTGTCCTTCACACTTAAAATGACAAGCTTCCCTTCCACATAACCGGAAATGGTCAATACGCCTCTCCGATCCTCTAAAAGCTCAATTCCATGCTCGATGGCATTTTCCACAATGGGCTGCAAAATCAGATTGGGCACCTCATATTCCAAGATTTCCGGTGCAAACTCATACTCCACGTCGAAAGAATCATCGTGCATGACCTGCTGGATATGCAGATAGGATTTTACATTCTCAATTTCTTCCGCAATTCTTAAAGTATTTTTCCCCTTATTCAGAGAGGTACGGTAAAATTTGGAGAGTGCCAACGTAATCTGGCTGATATCCTCCTTTTCCGCCTCCAATGCCTTCCAGTTAATTAAGGACAGACTATTGTACAAAAAGTGGGGATTAATCTGGGACTGTAATGCCTTCATCTCATATGCTTTCTGCTTAAGTCTGGCATCATACACCTGATGTACCATTCTCTGCATCACAATCAGCAGTATGATACAAGTAAGGGCAATAATGATAGTGGTAACCACCAGTGGCGTCACTGTACTGAGAATCTGGGCATTGGGCATATACAGGCCAATACGCCAGCCGGTCTGCTCCGAAAGAGCCTCTACCACTACATAATCGCCGGTTCCCTTCTCCTGTAGCTCCCGCTTTTCCAAATACTCCTCATAGGTCAGATAATCCTCCTGATACTGCTCTTCGAAGCGATTCTGTTCGTATATCACATCTCCTCTGTCATCCACCACATAGATGCCATAGTTGGAACGCATAGTATTTTCAAAGGGCGCAAACAACGTATCATAGTCCACACTGATATATAAGATACCTGTCAGCTGATACTCATCCAAAGTGGGCATCCTGCGGGCGGCAAAGGCCTGCTTTTCCTGCCGGTCCACAAACCAGCGGATATCGCCTCCTCCTACAACCGTCTCATACCATTCCTGCCCCTCTATTTCCTCCAAGGGCGCCAGTGTGGTATCATGCCTGATTTCCTCATTTTCCATGTAAATGGTGACCTGCTTCAAATCCTTATGAAAGTATTTTAAACCGGCAAGCAGGGGGTCCAGCACCGATACTACCTGATTGTATTTCTCATAGGTGGACTGATAATCATAGCTTACCACCTGGGAAATGCTCTGATTGTAGGAAACATAATTGGTCAGGTTGTTGTAAATCGCCAGCTGGTTATCCATGGAGGACCTGGCCTCATACACGAAATTCTGAATACTGTCCGTATCCTTCTCCAGCATAATGCTCCGTATCTGACCATAGAGCATTGTGGAAAGAATTAGTATAGGTACAAAAATGACGACCACATAGGTGACCATCATTTTCGATTTCTTAGTTGGCAACATTACTCTTCTCCCTGATTACGGAATTTCTGGGGACTGATACCATAAAATTCCCGGAAGCTCTGGCAAAAATAAGATACATTGGGATATCCCACTGCCTCACTTACCTGCACGATTTTCATATGGGTATTCTCCAGCATATCTCTGGCCTTCTCCATACGGTATTCCTTGATGAATTTGCTTAAGTTCTGCCCGGTTTCCTTCTTAAACACCGCACTTAAATAGCTGGGAGCCATGTATACCAGTCTGGCCAGCATATCAATAGATATCTCGTCCCTGTAATGGTCGTATATATACTGCTTCACCACCTCGATTTCCCGGTGAATCATCTGTGGATTGGCAGTAAACGCCCGCTCTAAACGCTCAATATTCTGCAGGACAATCTCTCTTACCTCCTGGAAGGTCGTTGCCTTATACAGCTTTTCAATCTCTCTGGTAACTTCATTTCTCTCACTTTCCGGAAGGGCATCGTAAAAATCCTTCAGAAAATTGGAGAAAATAAATTTCACATACACCTGGGAATAATCGGTTTTATCCGTATACCGCTGGCACACAAACTGAAAATGATTTTTCAGCGCCGGGATATCCTTCATCTTGATATCCTGCCGCATCTGCTTAAACAGCGTATTGTCGTCCATCTGCTGGGCATACTCCACCTGATTCTCCGCCACTAAAAAGATGTGGTTCCCCGTCAGGAAAAACTTGTTCTCCATCACCTTTTCCAGTTTCTCCATCTGGGAATATATCTGCTCCGCTCCGGTAAATTCCTCGGAAACACCGATGTAGAACTTCACCGCATATTTCCCCTTAAGTCTGTCATAGAGACCGCCTGCCCGCTCTCTGGCCTGCTCTCCCAGCTCCGTTTCCAAAAGAATAATACTCTGCTGAGGATTTAAATTCAGATACCGAAGTTCCTCTCCCAGACATTCCTGCACACACTCTGCAAAGCCCTTATCACTTTTCCCGAAAAAGTCGTCGTTAAATTCCAATAAAACAATCTGATGAAAGCGGTCCATATCACAGTTTCGGATAAGCTCTCCCTGCTCTTTGGAAAGCTCCGATAATGTGCTGCCATTCACCAGACTGTATAAAAGATGCTCCTCCATAAAGCTCTGGCTCATATCCTTGAAAAGCTTCTGCTCCCGCTTCTCCTTCAGCTCACCAACTACCTTATGCAGGGTATTTTTAAATTCTGCCGGCTCCACCGGCTTTAAAATATAGTCCTTCACATCATATTTCATGGCATTCTTAGCATATTCAAAATCACTAAAGCCACTGAATATGACAATCATCATATCCGGATACAATGGACGAACTTTGGCAATCAGCTCCATGCCATCCATAAAAGGCATCTTGATATCCGTAAGAAGAATGTCCACGGACTCTGTCTTTAACATTTCCACGGCTTTCTTACCGTTTTCTGCTTCTATCACCTCTAAAGGAAGGTTCATCTGCCGCAGCAGAAAACGGATGCCGTTACGTTCTATCTTCTCATCATCAACTACTAAAATCTTATACATTTTCTCCCCACACACCCTTACGCATGGCTAAACCCCGGCCTCTCCACGTAGGATGTAAATAATTCTTTCACTGATTGATAATCCTTCGCCTCGTTGAAAATGACAACCTCGCAAATATTACCACTGAAGGATGGCTGGAAAATATCTCCACCCAGCATAATCCGGTTCACATACCTGTTCACCGGCACATTCTCCATCACCCCTACCACTTCACCGTTAATAAAGGAAATGGCGGTCTCCGTCTTAGCATTATAGGAGACGGTGAAATGACACCACAGCCCCTCTCTTGCAGGACAGCCGCTGACATCATACCAACCGTTGATATTTCTGGAATCACGGATTCTAAAATCCGATACTCCCTCCCACGCCAGCGGAACCATGGCCGCAAAGCCCGTTTCAAATTTCACGTAAAGAGCTGCCCCCCAGGAATGAAGCTCCTTCGGCTTAATCCACATAGCAATGGTATAGCTGTCGTTTACAATAGCGTTATTCGGAAGAATCACCACGTTTTCCTCTGCCTCTCCTCCCGGTAAGTACAGAGCCCTGCTGTCCGGTGTAATACCCTTTTCAAACAGAAGGTCCGTTCCATTGTACTCACCCTCCAGGCTGCCGTCTTCACTACGAAGACTGCCGTTGAAACGGAAGACATAGCTCTCCAGCTTATTCTTGGAATACTCTGTTGCAAAATCTTCAAATTCATGTAACGGAAGAGGTTTTGCATAGAAAAAGCCCTGGGCAATTCTACAGCCACAGCTTGTCACAAAATCAATTTGAGGCTTGGTCTCAATCCCCTCTACAACCACTTCCAGCTTTAAATCCTTACAAAGGGAAATAATATTCTTTAAAACCTTTTTTCCACGGATATCATCCGCAGAGCCCTGCAGAAATTCCTTATCCAGCTTAATGGTGTCCACCGGTAAATCCTTAAGCAGATTCAGTGCCGAAAAGCCTGCACCGAAATCGTCAATGGATACCATAAAGCCCTGTTTTTTCAGCGCAGCTACCATCTTTACCAGTTCTTCGCTGTCCTTGATAAATACACTTTCCGTAATCTCAATCTCCAGCTCCTCATAAGGGATACCGTACTCATCTGCAATATCCGCCAGTTCAAACGGAAGCATCTTATTGTACAGATGCAGCCTGGACATATTCACGGAAATGGGCAGATGCTCAAAGGGAGTTCCCTTCCAACTGGCTTTTAGCTTGCAGGTCTGCTCATAAATATAGAAATCCAGCTTGGAAATAAATCCATTTTTCTCAAAAATAGGGATAAACAGCGCCGGACTACGCAACCCATCCTGGGGATGAATCCAGCGGCACAGTGCCTCCGCACCATACAGCTCCGAAGAAACCATATTGATTTTCGGCTGCAAATATACTACAAACTGTCCCTCTCTTAAGGCATCCTCCATCTCGGTTTCAATGCTCTTCTTTAACCTTATACTTTCATCCAG
Source organism: Lachnospiraceae bacterium (assembly GCA_017461775.1). GTDB lineage: Bacteria > Bacillota > Clostridia > Lachnospirales > Lachnospiraceae > Acetatifactor. The sequence goes on along the minus strand of JAFTXD010000151.1, from coordinate 2,707 downwards.
AGCCTGGAAAAATGCATAACGATTCTTACCATCGTTTTTCGCCTTATACATGGCAGCATCGCATTTATATAAAATATCATCCAGAGGCATATCGGTCTTCTGTCCGAACACGATACCGATACTTAAGGAAATCAGAGACAATACATCCTTACGAAAATCCATGCTCTGCATGTTTCCCAGAAGCTCCTGAGCAATACCGGTCACATGCTTACGGGACCAGTCACCGTCCAGCAGCACCACATACTCATCACCACCAATACGGGCAGCAAAGCCCTCCGTATAAGTGGTAATCAGATTACTGATAGCAACGAGTAATTCGTCACCCATACTGTGACCATATACATCATTCACACGTTTGAAATTGTCTACATCAATATACATTGCATGAATGGTCTTTCCAAGTCCCAGAGAACCATAATAATCATGCAATCCCCATCTGTTGGATAGACCAGTCAAATAATCTAAACCGGCTTTGTAGTACATATCTGAATTGTTCATTCTGCTGTCCCTCATGTGAAGTTAAAAATACCTAATCTTAGAATAATATTTCTTAGCCAAAAAGTCAATGATTGACGCAACTTTTCATGGTACTTTCAGCCTAATTTCAGTACAATTAACAATTCAGAATATGGAGCTCATGTAAGGCTCTGGTAGCTGCTACATATAGTAGCTTTGCCGTTTCCGGCTTTTCTATGCCATGTTTTATGTCCGGATTCCACAGAATGACCGTATCAAACTCCAGACCTTTTACCATACGTATGGGTAAAATCATGGTTCCTGCGGAGAAATTGTCCTTCTCTCCATCCACCAGTTCCGTATACTCCTGAAGCAGCAGTCTTGCCTTTTTCGCCTCCCCTTCATTTTTGCAGATAATGGCAGTGGTCTGATAGCCCTTGCTACGGATATCTGCAATCAGCTCTCCGGTATACTCTGCCATCTCCACCTCGCTCCAGAATTCCTTTTCCGAAACCGGCTCTCCATGGCGAATGACAGGCTGTATCTTATACATGCCAAAGGATGCCTTATCCAGAATTTTTCCCGCAAATTCCGAGATTTCAATGGTATTTCGATAGCTTTTCTGTAACAGCTTAAACTTATCCTTCTCCCCGGTAAGGAAGAGCTTTTGCAGCTCATACCAGTCATTGAGACCGGTATAATAGTTGATGTTCTGTGATACATCCCCCATGATGGTAAAATAGGTATCCGGCAGAATCCTTTTCAGCACATAATAAATACCGATACCAAAATCCTGTGCCTCATCCAGAAACACCAATCCAAACTCTTGATTCGGCTCCTTCTGGGTCACCCGGTAGTGAATCAGCGCCAGCGCAGCCACATCATATACATCCAGTTCCCCGGACTGCACATGGGCCAGATGCTCCGTCATGGAAATCCCTTTTTGTCTTCCCCAAGCATCTAGAAACTCGCTGTAAAACTGGTAAATGGAAGCTTTGGGGCGCTTATCCTTATAATAGCCTGCATATTCCTTTAACATAGCATTGATTTTATCTCTATCCTGTCCACTCATAAGGAATTTGATACGGGTTTTTACCCGGTCATCCAGCATGGTTAAAAGGGCATGGATGCTCTTGTTGGGATTTTCCCGAAGCAGGGTTGTGTTATTGCTCTCTGACAGGATGACGCCCAGGCGTCTGTCCTTTAAAGCACTGACATCCACGTACTCTTCTCTTTTATACATCAGGTACAGCTCCAGCTGCTGCATAAAATCCATGGTACAACGATGCCTTGCAGTTTCATCGGGCTCTATCATTCTATTTTTCTTCAGCCAGTCCTTTTCGCAGAGTCTTGCAAAGAGCTGGTCCATACGCAGGTGCTTCATATTGGGCACATCCAGCTCCGGAAGACCGCTGGTAATATAGTTTAAAAGTAAATCGTTACTTCCGACAATACAGAATTCATTGGACTCGAAACGGTGCTTATAGTTGTACAGAAGGTAGGAAATGCGGTGCATGGCCACGGTGGTTTTACCGCTTCCCGCCACACCCTGCACAATGATGTTGGCAAAGGGGGATTCTCTAATAATCTCGTTCTGTTCCTTCTGGATGGTAGCAATGATTTCTCCCAGCACTTCGTTTTTATTTCGGGAAAGGTACTGCACCAAAAGCTCATCATTGGATGCCACATCGCTGTCATAAAAGCCTCTGAGTACGCCATCTTCAATATCATAGGTTCTCTTCAGCTGCAGATGAATGGGAATGGGCTTTTCATCGGGCAGTCCATACTCGCCCTCCCCCAGCTCATTCTCGTAGTAAACGCTGGAAATGGGGGCTCGCCAGTCAGCAATCAGCACATCTGTCTTATTTTTAAACACGCCATTTTTACCGATGTAAATCTGCTCCTGCTTTTCTGTGGCATGGTCCACATAGTCCACTCTTCCGAAATAGGGTTTCAGAAGCGCGGCTTCATTCTTTTTCATGGACTTGAAGGCATGTTCCTCCAGGCTGGCTGCAGTCATCAGCTGGTTGTATGCACCCTCATCACCGCTGTTTAACTGTTTATGAAACTCCTGCACCTGCATATGCCGCAGCTGGTATTCCGCTTCATACCTGCGTATATTGCCTTCAATAATACCTTTGCAATACTCAAACTGTGCTTGTTCCTTCTGCATCTGATGGTCTCCTTTTTAATTTACTCCGCGGATTTTGCCGGGTGGGTACACTATATATTCCCCTTGGGCAACACGTTC
>JAFTXD010000150.1 GCA_017461775.1 Lachnospiraceae bacterium | reverse complement strand
TCTCCAGATAAGCCGCTGCCAGTTCCTCGGAGGTAAGCGCAACCTTATCATAAGCATCCTGCAGCATCGCATAGGAATCCTCCAGCTCCTTCTTGGATTCCTCCAATTCCCTATTGGAAGCCTCAATTTCATGTCTATAGTTCTCTAAATCGATTCGGGCGTTTTCCAGCTCCTGAGAGGCAAAGCTCAACTCCTCTCTGGTCACGTCCAAATCCATGGTTTTCTGCCTGTAGATCATCAGCGTAATTGCAATAATCAAGATAAAGATTAACAGCAGCGCCGCCATCATATCCGAGTAGGATTGCCAATAGCTGTGCTCTGAGTAGGCAGTTCTTTTATGTCTCCTTCGTCCCATAAGCCACCTCTTTATCTGTTATTTCATCTGTCCTAAAGTAAACAACTGATTGCTGATTTCTTCATTTATCAAATTACAAGTCTCATCCAGTCTTTCGCACTGATTAAGCATCTGCTTTTCTATATTTTCCTGTCTGTCAAGCAATGCCTCCACTGTCTTCTGCAGGGTAATGTTTGCAGAAATCAGAGACTGGGTAGTCTGCTCCATCTTTTTAAAATTCTCAGAGTAGATTACCTGCTCCTGACATACGCGGTTCAAGGTACCGCCCAGCTTATTAAAGTCTGTACAAAGCGCCTTCTCCATCTGCTGGGTAAAGCGGTCTACAATCTGCTCCACACCCTTAATCTGACTGTCAGCCTGTCCCTTCATCAGATTGGTAAGCTCCTTCATGGAATTCGCCAAATTTGCCTGATACAGAAGCATTGCCTTCATATTCTCATCAGAAGTGGATACCGGTGGTTCTACACACTCTCTGAAAAGAGAAAGAAAATCTTCTAACATATCGTAAGCGTAGGACATAATACAGCGGTGCACATAGGTGAATACCAATGAAAAGAAGATACCGTATACAGAAGTATGGAACGCTACCTTCATACCTGCTAGAAGAGGTCCTACATTATCTGAAATTGTATAAATATCATTACCGTTAAAGGAGCCCAAACCCATGGAAAGTCCAAGGAAAGTTCCCAAAATACCGAGACCGGTCATGGTTCCGGATACGGTAGAGTTAAAATAGGTCATTCCCACCTGATCTAGCAGCTCCTCATTGATATAATCCTCAATATCCGCCACCTGACTCATACCATGCTTTGTGGTATAGGCACGCATTTTCTTCTGATATTTGCGAAATGCATCATCCAACTCAAGCACACTGAACACTTTCTTGCGGCCCTGATAATCCTCCCAAAGATTCTGACGCTTCTCCGTATAATCCTTACGGATCCCATCCATGGCGTTTTCCAAAGATGCAGAAAACTCGTTGACCCTTGCAAAGCTCACAAAAGAAATCGCAAAAATCACACCAATAATCAATAAAAATCCTACATTGATAATCAGGTTCGGCATATCTGAAATATTCCCGGTAAATACCCCGTTAATGTATAAAATTACAGCAAATACTGCCGCATAAACCGGAATCAATAAAAAATACAATTTGTTTTTCATACCCTTCTTCTCCTTTGACCCTTTTCTCTTTATTTTGCGTATGTATCGATATTATCTCCTTTAGCAGCATCCGCCTGATAGCCCTTTAAATTCTTATCGTAAGGATTTTCCTCCTTATAGGATATCTTGGTGGTGGTGGTACCACCGGAAATATAGCTCCTGCCACATTCCGGACATATCGCAGTATGTATCGCCACACTTGCCTGTAGCACCTTACCGTTATTCTGTGCTGCCTTGGTATATGCATTGGACACATGCTCCTGCTCATGGGCGCGCACCCTCACTCCTGCTGCCTCCGGGGAAATATGTGCCGCCGCCTTAAAGCTTACCATCTCATCGGAACCGTCCACATATTTACGGTTCTTACAGGTCTGGCACTCCCCGCCACCTTTCGTCTCTTTTACCTTTCCTGCTTCATCAATCTGTTTACTGGGACTGATGCCCTGCATAGCCCCTACATTCCCCAACTCCTCAGCTCCGGATTTTGCGTTTACATAGTTCTCATAACCGATTCCGTTGATTCCCATAATACCTTCCTTTCTACAGTAGAAACTCCTGTCCCTCCTGTGAAACAATCTGCACCACACCCTCCCGGGTAGGATGAACCTTCAGAAACTCCCTGATTATATTATAGTTCCCCCAGCAGTGCATTGGAAAGACTTTCTTTGTATTTGTCACTTCCAAATATGCTTCCAGCCCTGCGAAGGAATCGCCCTCTTGTCTGGGGTCCAGAGGAACAAATGCCACATCAATATCCTTTCCTCTAAGATCCTCCATACTATTCCAAAATGCCTTTACCATATTCTCATTGGCCTGAGTGGTTTCCCCCGCCCACAGCCAAAGATTCAAATCTCCCGCATGATAAATACATTTTCCCTCATAAGACAGCAGATAAGCCACGCCTAGGTCCGTAGATTTTAAGGTGTGCACCTTTAAAACCTTCCCATTATGGAGCCCAAATTCGTAGTCCATCTTCTTTCTTACCTTGAAAAGATAGGGCTCTACATCTTTTCCCTTCTCTGCCTCCTGTGCAATAAACCACTTTACCGGAACTTCATGGGAAAGAATATACTGCACATGGGGATACTCCTCCAAAAGTCCAAAAATGGCGGAATTATAATGGTCCCCATGCTTGTGGCTGACAAAGACTACAATATCCTTTGCCGGGTCCATCTTGGGGATACCGCCCTTGTAGTAATCAAATAAGAAATATGCGTCCTTAAATTCCACAAGAAAACCACTATGTTCAATATATGTTACTTTCACTTTACTCTCCCAATACTTCCTGTCTGGTCAGAACCCAGTCGCCAAAGATTTCTTCACTGGGTGCCGCTACGTCTTCCAAAGAAAACGGCACTTCCCCATACTTCTTGATACCATGACCTTCTGCTAGTTCTTCCGTGTACTCCTCTAAAAGATATACCGCCTCAAATCTCACCGGAAATGCAGAATACTGATTCACCAGCGGCACCACTCCGGTGCGCTCCTCATTAATATAGTGACCGTCCTCTGTCACATGAATACTAATCCATGCCATGCCTTCCAGCATACTAAAGGGACCCTTCTGGGTAGATACATAGTTCCCCAGAGAGTAATAGCACAGACACCGGTTTCCGTTCTCTGCCTCAATCCACTGAATGGGTTGCACCACATGAGGATGGGTTCCAATTATTATATCGGCTCCTGCCGCCGTCATCTCCATGGCAAATTTTTCCTGATAGCTGGATGGCTTCCCCGTATACTCCGTCCCCCAATGCGGACACACGATTACATAGTCTGCCATTTCATCCGCTCTTTTAATATCTTCCACCACCTGTGGATTCAAAGTAGTATAATCCATGCGTCCGTTTTCTTCATTGCAGACGCACAGTAAATCCAGCTTACCTCTGATATTCTTGGGTACTGTTTCTACATTGGGTCCATAGGTGTAATTGAGAAAAGCAAAGGTAATTCCCTGGACCTCGATAACGTGAATTTCATTTTCCTCCTCCTTTTCCTTCTGGATACCGGTCACAATGGTCTCCGGGTAATTCTCTTCCCAAAAGGTAAGGCAATTCTCCAGCCCGGTAAGCCCCTTATCTGCCGCATGATTGGATGCAAAGAGCACCACATCAAAACCGGCCTTTACAATGGCATCCCCCACCTGCGTAGGCGAATTGAACTCCGGATATCCGGAAAAACCCAATTCATTACCGCCAAATATGGTCTCCTGATTAATCAGACTG
>JAFTXD010000012.1 GCA_017461775.1 Lachnospiraceae bacterium | reverse complement strand
TTCATCCACACACTTTCTACCAGATTACCGTCCCGAAGCTGAAACAAAAACTTCCTGGTTCCGTCCAGCTTAGATTCCTGTACCCGCACCAGCTTAAGGGAGGTAAACTCGTAGGACTCCCTAAACATCTGGCGGAAATCCTTGGACAGATTACTCATCTCCTCTACATCCCGCACCAGCTTTTTGTGCATCCACTCATAGCACTGCTTCGCACGAAAGGCCTTTTCGCCTCTGCCCTTTAATTCCTCGGTAAGCTGCTCTAAGCTAAGAGATTTGATATCCAGTTGTCCATCCACTAAAAATTGTTCCATTTTACTTACACCTATTGTCTTCTAAGCCTTGCATAGAAAAATCCATCCGCCTGTGCAAAGCCCGGTAAAATCTGCCTCTGCTCCTCTACGGTAAAGGGGAAATTATCACAGATGTATTTTACCATATCCTCATTTTCTGCTTTATGAATGGTGCAGGTGCTGTATAAAAGCACGCCGCCTCTTTTCACATACTGCCAGCTGTTGTCAATAATGTCCTTCTGCAGCTGCTTAAGACTTTCCATGGACTCCGGGGTGATATTATACTTAATATCCCTCTTTTTGCCCATGACACCCAGTCCGGAGCAGGGCACATCCATAAGTACCACATCTGCCTTCTCCTTCCTAGACTCGTCACACACAGTGGCATCGTGCACCTGTGTCTCCACCTTATCAGAAAGCTGCATACGCTGTAAATTCTCTTCCACCATGGATACCTTCTCTTCGGATACATCACGGCTTAAAACCTTTCCTGCTACTTCTGCTGCCAGCATGGTTTTTCCCCCCGGTGCAGCACAGATATCCATTACAAAATCGCCTGCCTTGATACCGGCGGCCTGCACCGCCATCATGGAGCTGACATCCTGTACGGTAAAGGCTCCTTCGGCAAAGCCCTCCAAACTTCCCAGTCCATCGGCCCCGGACAGGAAATACGCGCCTTCCACATCTTTCGACTTCTTTACACTGACTCCCTGCTTCTCCCAGCTCTCCATCAGTCTCTGACGCTCTCCATCGGAAAGCTCACAAGAAAAACGAATACTGACAGGATGAATCTCCATCAAGCCTTCCAGTATCCGCTCCGTATCCTCTACTCCGTAGTCCCCGGCAAATTGCTCCACAATCCACTGAGGCATGGAATATTTAATACTCATATAGTATAAGGGCTCGTTAGCCTTATCCGGCATGGGAATATTTTCCTTACTTGCAGAAATCTTCCGAAGCACACCATTTACAAAGCCCTTCAAATTGGTAAATTTACGCTTTCCCGCCAGCTTTACTGCCTCATTGCAGGCCGCGGAATCCGGTACACTGTCCATGTACAAAATCTGGTAGGTACCCATGCGTACAAGACAACGAATCAAGGGTTTCATCTTATTCACCGGCACGGAAGAAAACTGACCGATGGTGTAATCCAGCTCCAGTCTTCTCTCGATGCAGCCTTCCGTCAGCCTCTTAATGAAACGCTTTTCCTGCCCTTCCAGATAATCATATTTATCCAGTACTGCTTTCACCAGCTTGTGAGAGAAGGTCTTATTCCTTTCCATCTCCAGCAGCATATCCAGTACTATCTCTCTGCTATTTTCAGCCATATTTTTAACCTAATATCTCTCCGGGTGCTACCTTTACTCCCAGTAAAAAGTCGTGAGTACTCATACGCTTCTTACCCTCCAACTGCAAACTGGTAATGCAAAGGAGTCCCTTACCGGTACAAACCTTAATTTCCCTTTTGGTCACTTCTACAATTTCGCCGCATGCAGCATTTACCTCTGCATCCTCCACATAAGCCTCCCATACCTTCAGCTGCTTACCCTTATATGCGGTAAAAGCACTTGGCCATGGATTGAGTCCCCGGATTAATCTATCCAAAACTACGGCATCCTTGGTAAAGTCCAGTCTGCCCATTTCCTTTTCAATCATGGTCACATGACTGCTTTCCTCTTCCTTCTGCTTCTCCGGTGTAAGCTTACCTGCCTCTAAAAGGGGAAGTGCTTCTACAATGGCCTGCGCACCTGCTACTGCCAGCTTATCATGAAGTGTCTCAAAATTATCTGTATTCTCAATAATAACCTCTTTTTTATAAAGCATATCACCGGTATCGATGCCCGCATCCATCTGCATGATGGTAATACCGGTCTTCTCCTCACCGTCGATAATTACATGCTGAATAGGGGATGCACCACGGTACTTCGGAAGCAGGGACGCGTGGATATTAACACTGCCGTACTTTGGCATGTCCAGAATCTCCTGGGACAAAATCTGCCCAAAGGCTGCCACCACGTAGATATCCGCCTCATATTTTTTCAGTTCTTCGATGGCCTCCGGTCTTTTAATTCTCACCGGCTGGAATACCGGAAGATTATATTTCAATGCACACACCTTTACAGGGGAGGGCATTAATTCCTTACTTCTTCCCTTTGGCTTATCCGGCTGGGTTACTACCGCTGTTACCTCATGTCCTGCCTGAATCAGTGCTTCTAATGCAGAAGCCGCAAAATCAGGGGTTCCCATAAACACAATCTTCATATTCTCTTCCTTTTTAACGAAACAACAATTTAATCCTGCTGGTTCTGAGTGACGTCATGTAAATCACCCTCAACCTTCTCCACATATAAATGTCCATCCAGATGATCCAGCTCATGGCAGATAGCTCTTGCCAGAAGCTCGGTGCCCTCTAATTCAAAGGTCTTCATATCCACATCCTGAGCCTGTACCTTTACATAGTTCGGTCTGGTCACCTGGCCGGATTTACCCGGTACACTAAGGCAGCCTTCCTGACCGGTCTGCTCACCGCTCTTTTCCAAAATCACAGGATTGATAAGAATGTATGGCGATTCGCCGGTTACATCGATTACTACTACCCGCTTAAGCACACCCACCTGTGGTGCTGCAAGTCCCACACCATTTGCCTCATACATGGTATCTAACATATCCTCAATCAATTCTCTGGTTCTGGGAGTCATCTCCTTGATTTCCTTACATTTCTTGGTAAGTACCTCGTCACCCATTTCTCTAATATTACGAATAGCCATTTTTATCGATATCCTTTCATCATTTTATAATCATATGCTGCTCAGAAAATCTAAGCAATATATGATTATAACCCATTTACAGGGTCAAAGTCAAACTGTACACTGACTCTGCTGTAGTTTCCTTCATGAAGATGCTCCTCCAGCATATCCTTTACCTGTACCAGCTGCTCATATTCCTTATGCTTTACATAGAACACAAAACGGTAGATATCCTCGATTTTACCGATGCCCGCAGGAGATGGACCGATGACCTGAAGCCTGCTGCGGAGGGATTCCTCCGGACAACTCATTCCCTTTACCCGCTCTGCCAACAGCTTTCCGGTCTGTAAGGTCTCCATCTCATTTCTGCCAAAGAGCTGCACGGCCAGCATATGGGCTGCAGGTGGGTATTGCATCATTTTCCGGTACATTATCTCTTCTTCATAAAAGCTCAGATAATCCTGCTGCCCCGCATGTACAATGGCGTAATGCTCCGGCTGGTAGGTCTGCACCACCACCTCTCCCGGAAGACTTCCTCGTCCTGCTCGGCCTGCTGCCTGGGTTATCAGCTGGAAGGTTCGCTCTCCGGCACGGTAGTCTCCTACGGATAAGGATAAATCCTCCGCCAGCACCCCTACCAGAGTTACATTGGGGAAATCATGTCCCTTCACAATCATCTGGGTTCCCACCAGCACATCCGCTTCACCATTACGGAAAGCGGTCAGAATTTCCTCATAGCTGTCCTTAGTTTTGGTGGTATCCGCATCCATACGAAGAACCCGCATCTGTGGATACAGCTCCTTTAATTTATCCTCAATCTGCTGAGTCCCCGCCCGGAACCCGGAGATGTACTTTGAGCCGCACTCCGGACAATTCTTCAGGCTAGGCATTTCATAACCACAATAATGACACAAAAGTCTTCCCCCGCGATGCTCCGATAAAGACACATCACAATGAGGACATTTCGCCACATAACCACAGGCTCTGCAGGACACAAAGCCAGCCAGTCCCCTGCGGTTGATAAACAGCATGCTCTGCTGCCCTTTCGCCAAACGGTCTGCTAAAAGCTCCTGTAGCTTTCTACTGAAAATGGTACGGTTACCGCTCTTTAACTCTTCCCGCAAATCCACCGTATATATCTGGGGAAGTGCTCCACCGGTAAGTCTCTTTGTCATAGAAAACAGCCTATACTGTCCCTGCTTTGCCCGGTAAAAGGCTTCCAGGGAAGGGGTTGCCGAGCCCAGTACTACCGATGCACCGGTAATCTCTGCAAGATAAATCGCCGTCTCTCTGGCATGATATTTCGGAGCACTTTCACTTTTATAGCTGGCCTCATGCTCCTCATCTATGATAATCAGTCCCAGATGGGGAAAGGGAGTAAAAAGTGCGGAACGTGGACCGATAATCACATCAATTTCCCCATGCTTTGCCCTTTCACACTGGTCATATTTTTCCCCGGCGGACAGACTGGAATTCAGCACGCTTACCCGATCTCCAAAATGCCGATAAAAGCGAAGCAGGGTCTGATAGGTCAATGCAATTTCCGGTATCAACACGATGGCCTGCTTTCCCCGCGCTACAATTTCTTCAATCAGTCGGATATACACTTCCGTTTTACCGCTTCCGGTGATGCCGTGTATTAGGTAGGTTCCCCGGTTTCCGGTATCATAATCCCGGGTTACCTCCCGCACAATCTCCGTCTGCTCGTCGCTCAGCTTCTTATCAGCTTCCTCACTCTCCATCCGCTTCACCGGATTTCGGTAAGAGGTAATGATTTCCTTACGGACAATCCCCGCTTTTTCCAGCCCACTTACCGTTGCTGCCGAAACCATCAGCTTTCCTGTGACCCACTCGTAGGGAAGCTCCCCCTCATTTAAAAGCTCCTTAAGGAGTCTTGCCTTGGCCACCTGATGCTTTCGCTGGGCCTGCCCAAGGGCATCCAGAGCTTCCTCCCTGGTCGCCTTTAAAATCAGCTTTTTATGCTCCACCTTTTTCACAGACTTACGGGCGGGAATCACGGTTTTGATGGCCTGTATCATGGTAGCACCGTAGTTTTTCTTAATCCATGCCGCCAGCTTGATTTGTCTGTCCTGGGCCGCCGCAGAGTCCACCACAATCCGGTGGATGGCCTTCATCTTGGCCGGGTCCCAGTTGCATTTATCCGAGAGCCCCACCACATAGCCTTTTCTTATTTTATTACCGTTTCCAAAAGGAATCTCCACACACATGCCAAAGTCCAAAGTCTCCTGCATGCGCTGTGGTATCTCGTATTGGAAGGGTCTGTCAACCTGTTCATGGGAGATGTCTACAATAACATCCGCATATCTTTTTCCCAACTGTATCTCCTACCTGTTTTCTAAAATCTCCTGAATAAGAACTCTCTCATCCATGGGGTACTTTACCCCTTTTATCTCCTGATAATCCTCATGCCCCTTTCCGGCAAGCACAATGATATCTCCCTCCTGCCCATGCTCGATGGCATAGCGGATGGCTTCCTTACG
>JAFTXD010000149.1 GCA_017461775.1 Lachnospiraceae bacterium | reverse complement strand
TCTTATCCTTCTAAGGAGCACTGGCTTGGTACCGATAAAAATGGTATGGACATGCTTACCCGTATTATGTACGGTGGTCGTGTATCCCTTATTATCGGTCTCATCGTTGTGGTTATTTCCACCGTTTTAGGTGTTAGTTTAGGTGGTATGTCCGGTTTCTTCGGAGGCTGGGTAGACATGCTCATCATGCGTATTGTAGATATTTTCTACTGTATTCCTTCCATGCCCATTATTATTATCCTTGGTGCGGTAATGGATGGTATGCGTGTGGACCCTACTCTGCGTATGTTCTACCTGATGTTAATTTTAGGTTTCCTTGGCTGGCCGGGTATTGCACGTCTTGTACGTGGTCAGATTCTTTCTCTTCGTGAGCAGGAATTCATGGTTGCAGCAGAGGCTACCGGTATTAAGATTCACAACCGAATCTTTAAGCATTTGATTCCTAACGTTATCCCACAGCTCATCGTTGTATGTACCATGAGCCTTGGTTCTACCATTATTACCGAAGCAACCCTATCTTTCTTAGGTCTGGGTGTTAAGTTCCCGTTTGCTTCCTGGGGTAACATTATCAATGACGTAAACGATACCTTCGTTCTTACCACCTATTGGTTTATCTGGATTCCGGCAGGTATCTGTTTATTATTAACTGTATTGGCATTTAATATCTTAGGTGATGGTCTTCGTGATGCATTCGACCCTAAGATGAAGAGATAGGAGGGAGATTACAAATGGCAAAGAAAAAAGCAGAAGGTTATCTCTCCGCGAAGGAGTCTCGTAAGATTTCACGAGAAAACCGTAAGATTACCAATGAGTTTGAAAAGAAACGTAAGAGAAAAAATGTACCGGAGTCTGAGTATGTTACTAAGATGAAGGATGAGAAAAACGTTTTGGAAATTGACAATCTTCATACCTACTTCTTTACGGATGCAGGTACTGTTAAGAGTGTTAACGGCGTAAGCTTTGAAGTACCTATCGGTAAAACCGTAGGTGTTGTAGGTGAGTCCGGTTGTGGTAAATCCGTAACCAGCTTATCTATTATGCAGCTTGTGCAGCGTCCACAGGGTCAGACCGTAGACGGAGAAATCCGTTTAAATATGGGCGAGGGCAAGGCGTATAATATTGTAAATACTCCAAATAATAAAATGCAGGGAATTCGTGGTAACTATGTTTCCATGATTTTCCAGGAGCCTATGACCTCCTTAAATCCCGTATTCCGTATCGGTGACCAGGTGGATGAAGTTATCGGACTTCACAACCCGGATATGACTAAGGAGCAGGTAAAGGCTAAGACCATCGAGATGCTGGAGCTTGTTGGTATTGCCAACAGCGAGGGTGTGTACAGAATGTTCCCTCATGAGCTTTCCGGTGGTATGCGTCAGCGTGTTATGATTGCCATGGGTCTTGCATGTAATCCTCGTCTGATTATCGCAGATGAGCCTACAACGGCATTGGATGTTACCATTCAGGCGCAGATTCTGGACCTTTTACGTGACTTGAAGGATAAAATTAACAGCTCCATCATGCTGATTACCCATGACCTGGGTGTTATTGCAGAGATGGCAGACTATGTAGTTGTTATGTATGCAGGCCGTGTAGTGGAAAAGGGTACTGCAGCAGAGATTTTCAAGAATCCTTGTCATCCATATACCATTGGACTTATGAATTCTAAGCCCGTGGTTGGTAAGCAGATTGACAGACTTTACAGTATTCCGGGTAAGGTTCCCAATCCTGTAGATATTCCGAACTACTGCTATTTCAAGGATCGTTGTGAGATGTGTGTATAGGGCTGTGAGGGCGAATATCCCTGTGAGGTTAAGGTTTCCGATACCCACTATGTAAGCTGCTACAGACATTACGAGAATGCGAAGAAGGAGGAGAAGTAGGATGGCAGAGCAGATGAAAAAAGACGATGTTATTTTAGAAGTAAACCACCTGAAAAAATACTTCCCCATTAAAGGCACTCTCGGCAGCAAAAAGGGCGCAGTAAAGGCTGTAGATGATGTAAGCTTTGTAATCAAAAAGGGTACCACCATGGGTCTGGTAGGAGAGTCTGGTTGTGGTAAGTCTACCACAGGCCGTACCATCTTACGTCTGATTGAGAAGACCGACGGTGAAGTTATTTTTGGTGGCCAGGATATTGATAAGCTTTCTAAGAAGGAATTACGTGCCCTTCGTACCAAGATGCAGATTATTTTCCAGGATCCTTATTCCTCTTTATCACCAAGACTTCCTATCGGTGAAATCATTGGTGAGGCCGTAAGAGAGCATGGACTTGTTCCCAAGGAGGAGCTGGATGAGTATGTAACTAAGATTATGCTTTCCTGTGGACTTCAGCCCTATCATAAGGATAGATATCCTCATGAGTTCTCCGGTGGACAGAGACAGAGAATTTGTATCGCCAGAGCGATTGCGCTGAATCCTGATTTCATCGTGTGTGATGAGCCGGTATCTGCGTTGGACGTATCCATTCAGGCACAGGTTATTAACTTATTAAAGGATTTGCAGGATGAGCTGGGCTTAACCTACCTGTTCATCTCTCATGACCTTTCCGTAGTTGAGCATATTTCTGATACGGTTGGTGTAATGTATTTAGGTGGACTTGTAGAGACCGGTGAAACCGATGATATTTTCAAGAATCCTCTTCATCCTTATACCAAGGCTCTGTTCAGTGCGATTCCCATGCCGGATCCGGATCTTAAGACAGAGCGTATCATTTTGGAAGGTAGTATTCCCTCCCCGGCCAACCCACCAAGTGGCTGTAAGTTCCATACCAGATGTTCTGAGTGTATGGAAATCTGTAAGTCACAGGTTCCTGAGGAAAGAGATATGGGCAACGGCCACATGGTAAGGTGTCATTTATATGCAGACAAATAAGAGATCAGGTTTTCATGTTTTTCGTGCACAGGACAGATATATTGATGAAATATTAGCAGCACAGGAAAGACAATTAGAGGATTTGCAAAAGGATCCCGAAACCCGCGCGCAGGAAGAATTAATGGAAAAACGAAAAGAGATGCTTCATCAGGAGCTTTCTGCCTCTGAAAAGGCGGGGCTTGTAGGCGGCGCAGTGGCGGCCGGTTTGATTGTAGCGGGAATCTTTGTTTTGGTGATATTTCTTTTTCTCTTATTCTGCACGAAGATTTGGTTTGTATAAAGAAGAAAAAGGCTGCCACCACCAAAGTGGCAGCCTTTTATATTGAATAAAATGTATTGGAGGAAATATAATGAATACACAGTGGGCATTAGAGCCGATTTATAATGGAATTGATTCACCGGAATATCAGGCAGATATGAAGGCTTTTGAAGAGCTGGTAGAGACATATGGTAAAGCAGTAAGTGAAGCGACGGATGCAGAGGCAGCCGCAGAAAAACTCCTTTTGTTGGAGGAAGAAATGACTTTTAAAATGTACAAATTAGATTTGTACTTAAGTCTTCGCCAGTCTGTGAATGCAGAGGATGGCGATGCCATTGCACAGGAAAACAAGCTGATGAAAATCTGGTCCGCAGCAGCACCTTCCCTGGCGGCAGCGGAGAAGCTTCTTTCTAAGATTGAAGATGTGGATGCTTTGGCAGAGAAGAGTGAGATCGTAAAGGCATATTCCTTCAAATTAAAGGAAATGAAGGAAAGTGCGACCCATCTTTTAGGAGATGATGTGGAAGAGATGATTTCTGCCATGGATATGACCGGTGGTAGTGCATGGGCCAGACTGATGTCCCACTTAACCTCCGTAGTAAAGGTGGATTATGACGGAAGGGTAGTAACCCTATCTGAAATCCGCAACATGGCTTATAATCCGGATGTGAAGGTGCGTAAGGCCGCTTACGAGGCAGAACTTGCATGCTATGAGAAAATTGAGGATTCTTTGGCATTTGCCATGAATAATATAAAGAATCAGGTAACCATGTTATCTGCAAAGCGCGGTTATGAATCGCCTCTTGCAATGACCTTAAAGCAGTCCAGAATGTCCAGAGAAACTCTGGATGCCATGATGGATGCCATTAAGGAATATTTACCAAAGTTCCGTGAGTACTTACGCAAAAAGGCACAGATCCTTGGCTATGAGAACGGCTTACCATGGTATGAGCTCTTTGCACCTCTCGGAAAGGCTGATAAAAAGTACACGGTAGAAGAGGCAAGGGATTATCTGCTCGCTTGTTTCGAGAAATTTACCCCGGAAATGTCTGATATGATGAAGGAAGCCTTTGATAATCAGTGGATTGACTTCTTCCCACGTAAGGGTAAGAGAGGCGGCGCTTTCTGTGCCGGTGTGCCGGGCATGAACCAGAGCCGTATTCTTACAAACTTTGACGGATATTTTGGCTCCATCAGTACCTTGGCTCATGAGCTTGGTCACGCTTTCCACAATAAGCAGACGGAAGGGAACCGTTTCTTAAATCAGGATTATCCTATGCCTGTGGCAGAGACGGCATCTACCTTTAATGAGACACACCTTGGCCACAATGCTTTGGCAAATGCCACCGGTGAAGAGCGTCTCAGCTTATTGGAAAATGATTTGATGGAAAAGACCCAGTGTATCGTGGATATTTATTCCCGTTACTTATTTGAGACCGCGGTATTTGAGCAGTGTCAGGAGAAATTCCTGATGGCAGCGGATTTGAAGGAGTTGATGCTGAAGGCCCAGAAAGAAGCTTATGGTGAGGGACTGGATGAAAGCTGCATGCATCCTTATATGTGGGCTTGTAAGGGACATTACTACAGCTCAGGGCTTAGCTTCTATAACTTCCCATATGCCTTCGGTAATCTATTTGCAGTGGGACTCTATACCATGTTCTTAAAAGAGGGTGAGAGCTTTGTAGGTAAATACAAAGAGATGTTAAAGAATACTCCATGCTGTACAATTGAGCAGGCAGGTGCTATGATGGGAGTAGACTTAACAAAGAAGGATTTCTGGATGGAGAGCCTTTCTACCATTGCAGAAACAATTGAGGCATTCTGCCGGGAGTAATATAATTTTGGAGGTATGTAAATGCAGCCTGAATTTACAAATAAAGCGCAGACAGCATTAAAGCTTGCTGAGAAATGCGCAAAGCAATTGAAACAGGGCTATGTGGGAACAGAGCACATTCTTCTGGGCTTAATCCGGGAAGAAACCGGTGTGGCTGCAAAGGTTCTTCATGACAATGGAGTGGCCTTTGAGCGTGCAGTGGAGCTGATTCGGGATTTGATTGCCTTTGAAGGTGGCGTAACCATAAAGGAAAGAGAGGGCTATTCTCCCAGAGCATTAAAGGTTCTGGAGGAGGCTGCCCAGCAGGCGAAGCGTTTCCGCTCCAAGAAGGTGGGAACGGAGCACATTTTGATGGCACTGATTAAAGAGGGGGAGAATGTGGCAGTACGCCTGATTTCCACCATGGGGGTATCCCCTCAGAAGCTGTACGTGGATGTGCTTCTGGCCATGGGAGCGGACCCCAATCTTTATAAAGAGGATTTAGCTAAGAATAAAGGGGGCGCAAAAGGAAAGCCCACCACCTTGTCCCAGTACAGCCGTGATTTGACCGCTCTCGCCAGAGAGGGAAAGCTGGATCCTGTCATTGGCAGAGAGGATGAAATCAGTCGTGTGATTCAGATTCTCAGCAGGCGAACCAAGAACAATCCCTGCTTAATCGGTGAGCCGGGTGTGGGTAAGACTGCAGTAGTAGAAGGTCTGGCCCTTCGTATTGTGCAGGGGAAGGTACCATTTACCGTACAGAACAAGCGAGTTCTTACCCTGGATTTGTCCGGTATGGTTGCCGGAAGTAAATACCGTGGTGAGTTTGAGGAGCGTATTAAGAAGCTGATTAAGGAAGTCATTTCCGACGGAAATGTAATTCTTTTCTTAGATGAGCTTCATACTATCATTGGTGCCGGTGGCGCAGAGGGTGCCATCGACGCGTCGAATATTTTGAAGCCCTCCCTTGCCCGTGGAGAGATACAGCTTATCGGTGCAACTACCATTTCCGAATATCGTAAGCATATCGAGAAGGATGCGGCACTGGAGAGACGTTTCCAGCCGGTAACGGTGAATGAGCCCACCGTGGAGGAGGCTATCGGTATCTTAGAGGGTATCAAGGAAGGTTATGAGAAGCACCATAATGTGGAGATTACCTCCCAGGCCGTGGAGACGGCGGTTCTTCTTTCGGAGAGATATATCAATGACCGCAACCTGCCGGATAAGGCCATCGATTTGATTGATGAGGCAGCATCTGCGGCCCGCTTAAGAATGTCCACTGCCGGGGATAAGAGCTTGGCGCTGGAAAAGCAGATAAATGAATTAAATTTATTGATTGAAGAAGCTCTGTTTTCTCAGAACATGAGTCTGGCGGCAGAGTATAAGAAAGAGCAGGATGAGCTCTATAAAAAGCGTAAGCGCTTAGAACAGCAGGCTTCCAAGAATAAGGGCGAGAGCACCATCATCATTGGAGAAGAGGATATTGCTACGGTCGTATCCATGTGGACCAAGATTCCGGTGCAGAAGCTGGCGGAGAAGGAAAGCGAGAGGCTCCTTAAGCTGGAGAGTATTCTGCATAAGCGAGTGATTGGTCAGGAAGAGGCAGTTGTAGCGGTGGCAAAAGCTATGCGAAGAGGCCGTGTAGGTTTGAAGGATCCAAACAGACCAATTGGTTCTTTCCTGTTCCTGGGACCCACCGGTGTGGGTAAAACGGAGCTGAGCAAGGCTCTTGCTGAAGCTATGTTTGGCACAGAAAATGCGATTATCCGTGTGGATATGTCCGAGTATATGGAAGGGCATTCTGTATCTAAGATGATTGGTTCTCCTCCGGGTTATGTAGGCTTTGACGATGGTGGACAGCTCAGCGAAAAGGTGCGCAGAAATCCCTATTCCGTAGTTCGTTGTGATGAAAGTGAGAAGGCACATCCGGATGTGTTTAATATTCTGTTGCAGTTGCTGGATGATGGCCACATTACCGATTCCAAGGGAAGAAAGGTAAGCTTTAAAAATACCATCATCATTATGACCTCCAACGCAGGTGCACAGCGAATCATCGATCCGAAGAATCTTGGCTTTGCTTCCGAAAAGAGCGAGAAGAAGGATTACGAAATCATGAAAAACGGTGTAATGGAAGAGGTAAAGCGTTCCTTTAAGCCGGAGTTTATTAACCGTATCGATGATATTATTGTGTTCCATCAGTTAAATGAAGGAAACATGAAGGATATCATAACCCTCCTTGCCAAGGGACTTTGCAAGAGATGTAAGAACCAGATGGATATTACACTGACCATTTCTCCTTCCTTAAAGGAGCACCTTGTAAGCAAGTACTCCGATGCCAAGATGGGAGCGCGACCTCTTAAGAGAGCACTTCAGTCCGTGGTTGAGGATGCTTTGGCTGAAGAAATCCTTAGAGGAAATGTGAAGTCCGGTGATACGGTCACTGCCGGTTATCAGACGGATAAGAAGACCGGAGAGGGTAAGGTAGTTTTTAAAACGAAAGAGGCAAAATAAATGGCAAAGGGAAAAAGCAGTACGATTTTTTATTGCCAGCGCTGCGGACATGAATCCACCAAATGGATGGGGCAGTGTCCGGGCTGCAAAGAGTGGAATACATTTGTTGAGGAAGTGGTGAATACCGCTTCCTTAAAAAATATGGGGAAAAATAAATCCGATGTGCAGAAGGCTGTGCCCACGGCATTAAACGATATCGTCATCACTGATGAGGATAAATTACAGGTGGGCATAGCGGAGCTGGACAGAGTACTGGGAGGCGGCATTGTGCAGGGCTCCTTAACTTTGGTGGGTGGCGACCCTGGCATCGGTAAATCCACCTTGCTTTTGCAGACCTGCAAGCTTTTGGCAGATAAGGGGAATAAAGTTCTCTATATTTCCGGAGAGGAATCACCTGCTCAGATAAAGATGCGTGCACAGAGAATAGGGGAGTTCTGCCCTCAGATGCTTCTTTTGTGCGAAACCAATCTGGATAGTGTGGCGGAAGCTATCCGGAAGGAAATGCCCAAGGTGGTGGTGATTGACTCCATCCAGACCATGTACAATGAAAGTGTATCAGCAGCGCCGGGAAGTGTATCTCAGGTGCGGGAGGCTACCGCTACATTGTTGCAGCTTGCCAAGGGATTAAATGTGTCCATTATGATTGTTGGACATGTGACCAAGGAAGGTACCGTGGCAGGTCCCAGAGTACTGGAGCATATGGTGGATACTGTCCTTTATTTCGAGGGAGACAGGCATGCATCCTATCGAATTTTGCGTGGAGTGAAGAACCGTTTCGGCTCCACTAACGAAATCGGTGTATTTGAGATGCGCCAGGAGGGACTGGTGGAGGTGCAGAATCCATCAGAATACATGCTGGACGGCAGACCGGA
Organism: Lachnospiraceae bacterium; assembly: GCA_017461775.1. Lineage (GTDB taxonomy): Bacteria > Bacillota > Clostridia > Lachnospirales > Lachnospiraceae > Acetatifactor. Next base: position 6,839 of record JAFTXD010000149.1, on the reverse strand, counting down.
GAATGCCAGCGGTAGTGTAGTGGTGTGCTCCATGGAGGGTACCAGACCTATTCTTATCGAGATACAGGCCCTTGTGTGCCACAGTAATTTCGGTATTCCCAGACGTCAGACCACAGGTACAGATTTTAATCGTGTTAATCTCCTTATGGCTGTGTTGGAAAAACGTTCCGGCGTACAGCTTTCCGGCTGTGATGCATATGTAAACATTACCGGTGGCATGAAGCTGCAGGAGCCGGCCATCGACCTTGGAATTGTGCTGGCGGTTCTTTCCAGCTTCCGCAATAAGGCTTTAAGTCCTAAGCTTATTGCCTTTGGCGAAGTGGGGCTTAGCGGCGAGGTACGTAGTGTCAGCATGGCAGCTCAGAGAGTGGCAGAGGCCAAGAAGCTGGGCTTTGATACCTGTATTCTGCCGGCAGTGTGTATGAAAGGCTTAAAGAGTGATAAAGACATGAAGCTGATAGGAGTCAGCAGTGTGCAGGATGCTATGGATGCAATATTTTAATAAGAAAAAAAGGTGGCATATCTGGTAGAAATACTGGATATGCTTTTTGTTTGTAGCAAAATGCAAAATATATATTGCATTTTGCTAATACATGTGCTATTATAAACATGCCACATATATATGGCATTTTGAAATATATAAAAGGAGAGTATAATTATGGTATGGAGTAAAAAGAAAACACAGGTTATGGATGAAAGAATTGAAAAGGAGAGTAATGGGCTGGCCTCAAAGCTGTTTTATGTGCAGACGATGCTGGTAGCGCTGCTTCTGGTAGCGAAGCTTTTGGCAAAGCTGTCGTGGAAGGCTTATCTTCTGGAAATGATTTGTTTGGTTGTCGGGGGAGGATTTGTGTTGATTTCAGAAATCCGTAAGGGAATTTTCCTTTTAAAGGATAAGGATGCTGCGCTTACCGGTATCCATGAGGGGGTTCTGGCTAAGGGCTACAGCTTAGAGATGGCACTTTTGTTGTTTGGTGAGTTAGTATTTATGTATACGCTGCCTGAATATCGTACATGGCTTATCGGTTATTTTGGGGCATGGGTTGTACCGGCACTGGTTTTTACCGTGGTTTCCGTGAAGAAGGGCTGGATTCAGTGGGGAAGCAAGAAGCGCCAGCTTGAGGGCAAGCAGAATTTGAAAAAGAGAGTGGCTATCGGAGCGTTTGCATTTGGTATCCTGATGATACCCTCTCAGCTTCCGATGTGGCTTGTGGATGGTACCGTGACATTTATGGAGATTTTGATTGTGCCATTGGAAATGGTTCTTTTCGGTGTATTGTTTTATATTATGTTCACCCGTATGGTGGATAAGGGAGAAAAGAGGGCAAACAGTGATGTTCCTACAGAAAGTGAGGAGATGAGTATTGAAGAATAAAAGAATGAAAATTGCCAGAGTAGAATGTGAACTGACACAGGAGCAGCTTGCTGAGAAGGTAGGTGTGGCAAGGCAGACCATTGGACTGATTGAAGCAGGGAATTATAATCCAAGTATCAGCCTTTGTATTGATATCTGTAAGGCTCTGAACAAGACGCTGGATGAGCTGTTTTGGCCGGTAGAGTAGAAATAAAGAAAAAGAAAACCGGAAGCAATTTGCTTCCGGTTTTTCAGCAGAGGAAGAGGGAATCGAACCCCCGTTAACGGTTTTGGAGACCGCCGCACTACCGCTGTACTATTCCTCTATATAAGTGGTTCATCAACCAACGAATTAGAGTATAGCACAGGAGTGGTTCTTTGGCAAGAGAAAAATTAAAATTATTACAAAAATTTTTACAATTTTTTCCCAAAACCTTATCGGTTATAGTAATCAATCTCATCATTTACCAGCTTTGCAGAGGACGGTGTCTTCTGGCGAAGCTGCTCTAAGCGGTGAATCTTCTGGGTATTCTTTAGGTCATAACGCTGTAGAAGATCACCGTAAAGGGGATTGGATTTTAATTTTTCGCGGATATCCTTTGCCTGTGGGCAGTATGTGAAGAGGATTCTTCTGGCTACCTTGTTCAGTCTTGGGGAACCGGTACTTTCAAATAAAATCCACAAAATGTAATCACGTACGAACATTTCTTTAAAGCTGTTCTTTGCTCTTTGTAAGCTAAGGTGTACACGTTCCTTCATTTCCGCAGAAAGCTCGTTGTTCTTGCGGTAGAACTGGATATAATCGAAGTATTCACTGGTAAGAGAGTTGTCGGAAATATCGTTCCAGCGTGCACCCTGTACGCGCTTGCACATTTCCCAGCGGTATTCGCCGGCCAGACGAATGATGGTGGCGTTAATATCTTCCATGTGGAAAATGGAAAGCATGAAGCGGGAAGGGGTACTACGTTTCTTTCCTTCGATTTCCTGCCACATAACGCCTCTGGTACCCACATTCGGCATCAGGATGATGTCAGGCAGACATTCGATGTGTACTGTTTCTTTCAAGGCCGTATTAGGATCAAGGGTGGCAGCCAGAATTTCACGGTAGAACAGGGAGAAGTCCACGCTTCTGACCTGATTTATTGCCTGACCAAGGTTTGCTGCATTCAAGTAACTGGTAGGCAGTTTTTTCATAATATTGTCCGAGGTAAAGATAGGGCAGAAGGTGGTAATACGACCAAAGGTAATCTTATTTACCTGCTGGAACATATTACGCAACTCATAGCCAACCTTGCTCATGGTGTTACTAAGAAGGCTGCGCATTTCTGCTTCTGTAATATTGCCGGTAGCTTTCTGCTTATGTACATAATCATTGTAATCTTCATCGAATTCGTTTCGGCTGGGCTCTTTTTTACCGGCATAAATGGCTCTGAGCCAGTCATAGAATGCATATACGCCATTATCATTCGTATTTCCGAGACCGGGAAGAATGGAGGTCAGGTAAGCACAATTTTCACTTCCGGCCAGATCCTCATCCATGTATCCGAAATAAAGGAACAGCTTCACTGCAGTAGGAATATTATTATCATGCAGGCTCTTGGCAACTACCATGGAGTAGAGTGCGTAGAACTCCCTTATAATTTCTTTTCGGAGAGCGCATACCTTATCCTCCAGTGAACTCTTGTCAGAGAGGGACTTATAGGAGGTAATCAGGCGTCGCCAGGTAGCAAACTGGTCGTCATCTACCTCAGCATAGTCTAAGATGGTACCCAGAGAATCTGCCAATTGCATGTAAGAGGTATTGTCCCATTCCGGCTCATCGGAAGCAGGAGCATCTTCTGTTCCTTTGTCAGGTATATTTTTGCGGAAATTGTCCACGCGAGTAGCAAAGAGAGTAGCATTGGTGGCTGGGCTGGTCTTTGCTGTCTGAATGATAGTACCCAGAAGGGTAGTAAGCTCATCATCACCACCGGCAGCGTTCACCTGGTTGTACAGAGTAGTGACCCTGGAGAATAAATCATCGCTTCGTTCATTGAAATAGTAGCTGAGGACGGTTTCCTGATACTGGAACTGCTCCTCCAGACTTTGATAGGTCTTGCGGAAATCCAGACTCGCCTTACGCAGGAATCCGATGGCGATACCATTCTCCTTTAAAAATTTCTCGGCATCCGGACCGGAAAATACCTGCAAAAATCCCAGATAGTAGGAAGCCAGCCAAAGGTCCGGTTCTTCCTCGGACAAAAAGGCTGTCAGCTCCGCAAAGCCGTTCAAAGAGACGGGCGTCTTGCGATGCTTTTCGCAGATACGAGCATAGGAATCCATCGCCGCTAAAAGGCCATCATACAGATTGTTACAGGCGTGGGAAGAGACCTCGCAGTTATTGAATAAGACATTAATCTGCCGAAGGATGGATTGCAGGAAAAATTTTGCTATATCTGTATTTTTTGTAACCATATCCGTAAGCACCTGCATGGAGGTAAAAGGATAGGTCAGTATGGAAGTATCCGTCACTGTCTCATAGGTTAGAAAATGTACCTCTGAACAGATTTCGCAGATACCGATGACATCTCCTTTTCCAAGCATATATTCGCCACCGGGATATTTTACTTTTACATTGCCTGAGGTAATCAGATGCAGTGCAGTCATAGGTTGTCCGGCGGTATAAACTACCGATTGCTTCGGTAAGACGTTTCCAGCCATATTTGTTCTCCTTTGTGTTGTGCGACTTTTGACGCGTTTTATTTAATTATAGACTTTTCTTCTGTAATTAACAACATTTTTTCGCAAAATTTAGAGTTATCTGTCAATTAATTCTTTGCAAAATTCCATAAGGATGTTATACTTATTACATACGTTATTTTGGGGAGAATATGTACTTTAGGAGGCAAATGTTTGAATTCCATCAATGATACTGCATACATGAAAGAGAAGGCGCTGGAGTATAAGAAGGAACTGATACCCTTGCTCCATTATATGAGATATTTCATGGAGCGTACGGGAGAGGATCCATCCACGAACTACGAGGGACAGGAGAATGGGAATAATACCTTATCTTTCCCGATTTATGATGCGACGCTTCTGGCATTTGTAAAGGACGCATCCAAGACATCTTTTATGGATAAGAATTATAACTATATCTATTCCTGGCATCGTATCCGAAGTGCGGAGGATGAGCGGAAGCTGATTGAGAAAGCTACCATTACGGAGTGGAATGTGTTGTGTGGTATCCTGACTCATTATGTGCAGGGTGGTATGACCCGCTCCAGTTTGTGGAAGGATGGTGTGAAGGAGAATATCTTTTATTTGCTTCTTTCCAAGATGAAGGAGATTGTAGAGTATTGGGATCAGCCAATCTATTTATAAGATTTGATTTGAAAGTGTGGGCAGATGAATGGGAGATAAATCGATACAGAAGAGAAAGTATATATTAGAGACGGCCAGAGGTGTCTTTATGGAGAAAGGCTTTAAAAAGGTCACCATGAAGGATATTGTGGAAGCCTGTGATATCAGCAGAGGCGGTCTGTATCTTTATTTTAACAGTACCAGCGAGGTCTTTATGGAGGTACTTAAACTGGAGAGTGAAGAGGCGGATGATGTATTCTCGGACAAGATTACAGAGGATGCCACGGCCATAGATATTCTGATGCTCTTTTTAAAGGAGCAGAAGAAGGAGCTTCTTCGCAAAAAGAATACTCTGACCCAGGCCATATATGAGTTTTATTTTGAAAATGAGCTGCCGAAGAAGGACAACATTATCAAAAAACAGTTTGACTCTGCGGTGATTATTATCCAGAAGCTGATTGAGGCCGGTGTGGATAATGGTGAGTTTGATTGTGAGGATGCTGCGGGAGCGGCCAGAAATATCATGTTTGTTTTAGAGGGACTTAAGATTTCTGCCCAGACCATCGGCATTACATCGGAGATGGTGGACCGGGAGCTGATTTATATTATGAAAAGTCTCGGCGTAGAGGATTAATCCCTTACGCCGTTTCTTATTATTATCCAAAACGCAGAGGACGCTGGGCTTTTTTGGCGAAAAATCAGCATTTTTGTTATTGTGCGTTTGGCGGTTATTTTATATAATTGTTGCAGTGTGACGTTTTGTCACTAAGAAAAGGTTTTTTTATAATATTTTGGAGGACCATTAAATCATGGGAAACGTAAGACGTATCTATGTCGAGAAGAAAGCACCCTACGCAGTAAAGGCGAAGGAGCTGAAGGAAGAACTGAAAAACTATTTAGGCTTAAGTAGTGTGGAAGAGGTTAGAGAATTCATCCGCTATGATGTGGAGAATATTTCTGACGAAATTTTTGCCAAGGCTTGCAAAACCGTATTTTCAGAGCCGCCTGTAGATGACCTTTATGAGGAGACCATCGAGATTCCTGCAAACGGTCATGTATTTTCTGTAGAATTCTTACCCGGTCAGTTTGACCAGAGAGCGGATTCTGCAGTGCAGTGTGTACAGTTTTTAAAAGAGGATGAGAATCCCATCATTCGTACCGCAGTAACCTATATGTTAATCGGCGACATTACGGAAGAAGAAATGGCAAAGATTAAGTCTTACTGTATCAACCCGGTAGATTCCAGAGAAACCGATATGGTGAAGCCGGAAACTCTGGTGACCGTATTTGATGAGCCTGCGGATGTTATTATTTTTGATGGCTTCAAGGATATGCCGGAGGATAAGCTTCGTGAGCTTTATGATTCTTTAGGTCTTGCTATGACCTTTAAGGATTTCCTTCATATTCAGAAGTATTTCCATGATGATGAGTTAAGAGACCCATCCATGACCGAAATCCGTGTACTGGATACTTATTGGTCCGACCACTGTCGTCATACCACCTTCTCCACCGAGCTTACCGATGTGGCTTTCGGAGAGGGCTACTATCGTTCTCCTATTGAGACTACATATCAGAGCTACTTAGATACCAGAGCAGAGATTTTTGCCGGAAGAAGCGACAAGTTCGTCTGTCTTATGGATTTAGCACTTATGGCTATGAGAAAGCTGAAAAAAGACGGCAAGTTAAACGATATGGAAGAGTCCGATGAAATCAACGCATGTTCCGTAGTGGTTCCTGTAGAAATGGAATATGACGGAGAGACCGTTACCGAAGAGTGGCTGGTATTCTTCAAGAACGAGACTCACAACCATCCTACTGAAATCGAGCCTTTCGGTGGTGCTGCTACCTGTCTTGGCGGTGCTATCCGTGACCCACTTTCCGGACGTGGTTATGTATATCAGGCAATGCGTGTTACCGGTGCGGCAGATCCTACCGTTCCTGTAGCAGATACCTTAAAGGGTAAGTTATCCCAGAAGAAATTAGTGCGTGGTGCAGCAAATGGTTACTCTTCTTATGGTAACCAGATTGGTCTTGCTACCGGCTTTGTTAAAGAAATCTATCATCCGAATTACGTGGCAAAGAGAATGGAAATCGGTGCCGTTATGGGTGCTGCTAAGCGTGAAAATGTTAAGCGTGAAAATTC
>JAFTXD010000148.1 GCA_017461775.1 Lachnospiraceae bacterium | reverse complement strand
CCGATTCTTACTCATGACATAATCGGATGCTTTATTACGCAAAAACAAGTCTCCCTGCCATTTTGCAATATATTGTTCTACTTCTTCCTGTAGCAACTTTTTTGTTTGAAGCAATCGTTCCCACTGCTGTGGGTAAGCGTTCCAGTTTTCATCCACAAAGGCACTGTTTCCGCTTTTTAATGCCCGACCCTGCAACGGTAAAGCAATCAGATTTCCAATGCAGTCTGTTACATCCTGCGAGGGATACATTCGGTCATAATATTTAAAGGATTTGAGATTAATCGTAGTTGCACCCTTATCCAACAACAGAAAACCAAAATTTCTTGCCAAAGAAGCAGGTATTGGCTTCTGGAAGAAAATCCACACATGCGCACCTTTCCCTGAACGCGAGCGCTCCACAAGAGCATCAATACCATTTTGCTTACAAATAAGCCGTAGTGCATCCACCTCATCATGCCACATTTCATCTTCATTGGCAAAATCCGTTTCTGCCGCATCCTTTTCATGATTATCAAAATCAAAGACCAGAAAGCGACAGGTTCCATCTGCCAAAAGTGGATACACACCAATCACATCTGCCCCATCTTCTCGATACCCCAGTAGATGATTCATCAAAATTTCCGGTGTCAGTTCAGTCCAACATGAATGTTCACAATTCCCACAATAAGTCTTCTCACCCTTTTGCTTCGGACATAGTGCATTATTCCAACGGTTATCGCATTGTGGATAGTAATTGCCATTCTTTGCTCTTCTGGCAAATACATCCTCCCTTCCCCAAAACATAGAGAAGAAGCGAACCGCAAGCTTTTTATCGATGAACTGCTGCGTGATTCTTCCGCCCTGGTCTAAATCAAATTCTTCCTTCCTGCCAGGCGTATCGGCAAATACCTCACTATTTGCATACGGAATTTCCGCCTTTTCAAGCAATTCACGGAGTTCTTTATTTTCTGCCTGCAAGGCTCTGACTAATTTTCTGAGGGAATCAAGATTATAGGCTTCTATGTTCATTCTTTTTTCCTCTTTGTTTTTTCAAGTGTTATCCATTCATCCAACGTCAGTGGCACATAATCCGAATACATACAAAAACAATTGATCATATTACAGGGAATATTTCTCTCATTCCCCTGCGCATCTATAGTAACCGTCTGTCTGGTTATCTCCTGAAACTGCTCCAAGAGCCTTTGATCCTGCGTATCATGGACGTGCCCATATAACATGTATGTTCTAGGTTCCCCATTTTCATCCAAGCGATACTGTCCGTTATAACACATAATAGGATAATGACACAAAACAACTTTCCGCTTATTATCCGAAAGCTCCTCATATGATTTGATCCACCGAAACCGACTTGCATCCATATCTTTATTTGTCAGAAAGCGGTCATGATTTCCCTGTATCAGATAAAGTCTCCCATTTAACCGCTTAAGTAAAGCATTTGTTTCTTCTGCATTGCCCCAAGACAAATCACCTATGATAATCACATCATCATTTTTTCGAACCTTGCCATTCCATTTCTCAATCATATATTCATTCATCTCTTCCACGCTTTTAAAACCGCGCCTGTCCATGCGCGTGTTCATATTTGCATGAAAGAAGTGCAAATCAGCAATATAATATCTCAAATTACCACTTCCTTACTCCAACATCTTTACGGCTTCTACCACATAACCATATGCTTCCAACTTCGCTTTCTTAATATAAGAAAGCTTTTGATATTCCTTTAACGCGATCTTAGAATCTATGTATTTTTCAGGTTCCGTTATCAGAGGACAGTTCTCTTGATTCGTCAAAACGCTTGCCGCCAGATACATAACTTCACAAGCGTACAGCGCCGCATATTCCCCGTTATATTTTGTTTTGTAGATATGCCCTCTGATACCATTCAATCCCTTTTGATAATGCCTATAGTCATCTGCCCGTATACTGCCTCTTCCTATAATGCATACACAAGCATTAATCGTATCCTTTAAAACATCCTCTTTACTGATGTCCAATCCTCGATATGCCAATTCTGCTTTCACGATTCTATCGTAGGTACTCTTTACTTCTTTAAAATCACTCATTTCACGAAACAAAGTCATACAGTCAAACATTTGCTTCATAATTTCAAGCTCTTTTGAGACACCAAAAGGAATACCTGTTGTATTTGGTGCAAACGCAGTAAGCTTATCTCCCAAAATACAGTTGATATTCGGAATCTGCACCAAAATATCTGGTTTCTCCACCAAAAGCAACTCATTCTCTATGCTTCTTTTGACCACTGACGGATAATGGTTCTCTTCAAACAAAACATCCAACCAAATAGTAACTTCCCTTCCGGAAGTAGGAGACAGATACGCAAATTTAAAATGTCTCTTTTCAATGCTATTCTTACCAATTCTCTTTTGCTCCTCTACTCGCACAAAAGGAAATAACTTACCCGCTTTGTCTATATAATTATCAATATCCGTTCCCGGTTCAACCACAATATCAATATCCGTAGATAAACGCATTGTTTTCTTCAAAAGAAGCATCAGGCACGTACCACCCTTAAATATAAAGGGCAGTTCCACCCTTGATATTGCTTCCAACAATCCAAATGCAAATAGCACCCTTTCCAATAGAGCAGGATCATTTCCACTATCCTTTTGTAATGCTTCTATATGCTCCTTGCTATAATTTTCTCTCGTAAGCATCCTCTTCTCCTTTACTCTTCATGTAATTTTTCAACTTTTCAGCAGCATTTCTCCGTCTTGCGTACCGCATCATTTTTTTCTCATCAATCAGATATCTTTCCATTGCAGTTTCCACAATCAATGGATATTCACTAGGGCTAAACAAATATCTTATTATTGACTCCGCAAATATATCCACCAATAACTTTTCCAAAGTCATACCATAAGGATTTTGTTTATCTTTTGGTGCTTCGCTGACCTTATCCACAATAACCACGCAATCTTCACACCAATATCGTTGAAACATATCTTCTTTGGGTTTGTACAATACTCTCCCCACATATTCCTCTTCCAAAAAATCAAACAGGAAGCCACCAATCTCTTTCTCTATTTGTATCACAATCGTATTGTTTGCTATTTGATGATTCAAAAATTCGTTCAATAAAAAGGCTTCAAAAATGCAAAACTCAGCTAATGGATACTCTTCTTCAATCAATTGCTGTAATTTTTTTGCCTTTTCACTATAGAGCGGTGTATACACTGCACCTACTTTCGATAGTTTTCTGGAATATGCATCATATCCCCGTCTATAAATCAATCCTTTCGATATCAGTTCAGCCAAAATCCATTTATAAGAGTTGTAACTAAATTCCCGATTATGCTCCTGCAATTTTATATAGAGTTCTTTTCGTGTAAATACCAAATCTTCCGGTAGTCTCTTTATTACATCTTCATACCACATATTATCGCCTCATATCTATCGGCAATTTTTCTTCTTTTTGCCGATAGATATATCATAGCACAATTTTCCCTACTTCACAAGACCAATATCCATTGGCAAATTGTTTTCTTTTTGCCGATAGATATGTGATATTTTTATACTTCATTTCATTCTACTGTAACTCCACTCTTTTGTCATTGAACTTATAATATAAAAATTCATCTCAATAGCTTTCAGCTATTTGACACGGTATTACTAACCATAGATTTTGGTAGAATTGAAAAACGAGAACAGCCCAACACCGTCCTCGCCTCTATTACATCATCACTATTCTCTTTTAGGTGTCTCCACAGACCATATCTCCGCTTCATCACCCTCAGTATCCAACATCCTCACGGCCCGAATTCACCGCATTCTACTACACACTTTTTTCATCAAACTACATCATTTTACGATAATTTGCATCACTTTCCTTCGAATCATTAACATCAAACCGCCTGCAAATCGAATCAGAGTATTCTATTTTAACCACGCCGCCATAGCCTCACTGCGGATTTCCTCATTTTCATGCCGAAGCATTCTCTCCACGTACGCCCGCCTGTCTGCCGGACTTATCCATTTCTGGTTATTCAGCTGTTTTAAAAAGGCTTTAGTTCTTTCCGGACAGCTACCATCTGCAAGGCGGAGCAATGTCTTTTCATGAGATCCTGTTATCTCTGGTGCAAGCTTTAATATCACCTCAAAAACATCCTTGGGATAAAAGCCTCTCTCCACCTTTTCCAGCGCCTTCCCCACTTGCTCCGGATGTTTTTCCAAAAGGGAAAACATTCCCTCCCGCGCAGCTTTATTCATATCATATAGGGGATGCTTCATATATCCTGCAAGCTCATCCATTGATACCTGTTCCCATTTCAGCAGTGCCTTTAACAGATTCACATTGGGCAACTCGCCGCCGGTGTGACAAATCGGGCAGAATCCATCCGGTTCCAGGTAGGGATGTTCCTTACAACGCCTGCATTTTAGCTTCTTATTCTCCCACTCCTGTAGCGTATGTTTTACAACTGGCAACAGTTGGTGAAGCGCCTCCTTAGGTACCTGCCTGAGTACATCTCCCTGCAAATACAGGGCTACAGCCCGCACTGCCTCCCTGCCATACTCCAGACAGCGGTTCAAAGCCTCCAGCCACATCTGCCAATTATCTAACTGACAGTTACAAATTCCAAGCAATTGTAACAACTCCGGCAAAATCGCACCATCCCCTTTCAGCATCCGCTGCAGAAGGAAATCGGATGCCGTCTTCACATCCTCTGCCAGAAGCAGAATTCCTGCTCTGTAAATACAGCTTGGCTTATTTCCTTCAAACAGTGCCACAACCTCACTGCGAAGTCCTTCCATCTCCCAGTTTTCATAGGCAACCTGCATCGCCAAATCTCCCATGATAGAAGAAACACTACAAAGTCCTTCTACAATATCTTCCTTAGAAACCATTCCTCTGGTTTTCTCCCAGCATGGACTCTTAAGAACCTTTACTCTCCGCTGTCCGGAAATGGATATCACACTATCCGCCGGCATGGTCTGCATCACGAATATTTCCTTACGTATCTTCTTCGTGTCAACCTCCGCTGCTGCGCAGGCTGCACGTAAGAGAGATGCTGCACAGCTTTTTTCCAGATCGCGTTCCAAAAGGAATAATTCCGATACCGGACGCTGCATCAATTCCACGGCCTCCGTCAGCTTCGAATACTCCACGCATACCTGCAAATCCTCCTCCGTACTTTCACTGCCATAGAGCTCCGCCAATATCTGCACCAGCCTTGCCTCCGCACCATCCAGCTTTTTATGAATCTCCCCAAAATCATACGGCGGCATCTCTGATCTCACCTTTTCCATAAATTCCTTTGTCCAGTTTCCCAGCCCCAGTCTCTCAAAATAGGTGTCCAGCTGCTGCATTTCATATACGGAGCAATGATGATAATAAATCCCCTTCAATGCCTCAACCACCGGAGCGTCCTGCGCATCCTCCCGCAAAAACAGAATGGTATTCTCCAAATCCCGGGAATATTTCCACCGCGTCCTATGATCCCGCTCATCAGAATAATAAAGCACATATTCCCGAATCACCTCATAATCCTGCTGCTCCTGCGGAACAGAAAGGTAGATATGATATGCAGCATTCTTACTCCAGCTTTGTCCACTCCTCCAAAGAGTAAGCAAGGTCTCTACATGCCAGTCTATCTCCTTTCCCCTCAGCTTCGCTGCTGCTTCTGCAGCCTTTTCCGCCAAATAGGGATTATCCCCCTGCACATAGAATAAAAGCCGGTCATACAGCTCTTGCGGACACTCTTCCGTTTCCCGTTCTGCCACACCCTCAGCTGCAAGAAAAACAGCTACATCCGGTAATTTCTCCTGCCTTCCCAGCCTCAATAATTCTTCCAATGCATGCCCCTCTGTGTCACATGCCACAAGCATTCGTATGGTCTCATGCCAGATATTTTTGCGGTAATTCTCCCGTATCCATCCACACCTTTCCTGTACAGATTTTTTTGCAAGATGGCTTGCCGCCAGATATTCACCTACATTCAAATGAAGAAAGAGATAGCTTTCCCTTCCACTTATGTAATTCCGCTCCAATATTCCACGCTGTGTCCAGAATTCCAGACAATCCTCCGCCACCCCACTGGCCTGTAGTCTTCCCACACCCAGCTCGGTCTGAAAAAAAGCTCCCACATAAGAAACAATGCTTTCCTTAAAGTAAGCACTCTGTGTTTTCCCTTCGATGGAACTCATCAGGTAATAAGCAATGGCTTCTATCCCCTCCTGCAGTTCCACATCCTTACGTTTTTTCTCATTATGTCTGCTGGAGCCCTCCAGCCAGACCTGCATAATATCCTTATATAATCCTACCTTGTACTGTCCCAGATTCCTGCGTCCCAGGGAAAGCTGCACCAAAAATCCCAAAAGCAGGGGACTACGACAGGCCAGTTCTCTGGCACTGCGGCTCTTCATCTGCTGCTGAAACCATTGAAAATCCTCTTCATAATCCTCCTTAATCACGCGAAGCAAAGTGATTGCCGCATGCTCCAGCTCTTCATCCTCCAAAGGTACAATCTGAAAATGCCTGTAGCCTTCAAACTCCGCCGCACAATATCCTATGGGCCTGCTTGTCACAATAATTCTTACTGCCTCATGCCCAATCCCCCATACGGTAATCCCCTTTGCAACCTCATGCTGCAAATCGCTGCATTCATCCAGACCATCCAGAATCAGCACATCAAACTCCCTGTCCAATTCCTCCTTTTCCAGATGAAAGGACACTGCCTCAGAAGCAGCAAGACACACCGCTTCTACAAAGGAATTCCCATCCCGCATATATCTGGCCACATCAAACAGACGCACCTTCACCACCGTTTTTCGTTCTTTTCGAAACTCCATAAACAGCTTCTTGCACAGCGTACTTTTTCCCATTCCCGGACCGGCAAGAATCACCGCATTTTCCCTGTCTGCCAGTACAGCCTCCATATCATAAGCATTCCTATGGGATATTTTGTACTCATTGTACTGTTGCAAAAAGCTCCACTGTCCGTCCGGCAGCCCCGCGTCCATATCCTTCACATTCATCAGGGATAATTGTATCCACACCTGCTCCATAGGAAGCTTTTCTCCCAACCCCAGTATGGTAATGTATTCACTTTCCTTTTCCAAAAAGCTCATATATTCCCTGATTTTTTCCCGGGTCTTTGGGGGATATGGAGAAGCATTTTTCTCCGGCAATCCAAGCTCATAGCGTAGACCTTCACAGACCTTCTGCAGTCTCTCCGTTTCCATATTCTGACACTGCTCCAATAAATCCCCAAGATCCAGAATATCTCTTTCTGCCACAAACTCCGTTTTTTCCAGTCCCACCTCTCTGCTTATGGAATAACTCTTCTGCTTTCTCCCTAAAATCAGTACCTTGATACTGGGAAAGGTCTCATACACCCTATGCCTTATAACCTTTTCCAAGGTTTCCGTAATTTTTCCACTGCTCTTGTCCGCGGATATCTGTACTCCCAGACCAATATGCTCATCCCCTAAGTCAATTCCCGGGTAATTTTTCTTCTGCCTGTTCAGATTCACCAGCTCCCAGCCATAGATATCATTCAGTACCTTACACATAATATCCTCACAGCAGAGATGATCATCCAAAAGCCCCATTCTTCCACCATTTCCCAGCATAGTTTCCAGCACTGAAAATAGTCGATTTAGTTCCCCTAAAAGAAATGTTCTTGTTGTCATATATATCTCCCAAAATCAAAACGAATTGCCTGTCTCTACAATCTATTTTACTATTCGTGTGGACATTTGTCGATTGGTAACTCCATGAAACTACCGGAATCATATATTTTAAAAGGCCCCGAACCAACGTCCGAGACCTTTTACAAAGCTTACTCATTTTCAATTATTTACCAAGTGCCTGTGCAATATCTTCTCTCATATCGATAACTGCTGCTCTGGAAGCATCTGCGTATGCTGCCTCGCCGTACTTTGCGTACTTCTCCTGCTGATGTGCTGCGATGATACCGCGGGAAGAGTTGATGATTGCACCAAGTCCATCCTCGTTGAAGAAGTGAACAAGGTCTGCACCCTTACCACCCTGTGCACCGTAGCCCGGTACTAAGATAAAGGTATTTGGCATCAGCTTACGAAGGATTTTGCCCTGCTCCGGATAAGTAGCGCCTACTACTGCACCCACATAGCTGTAGGAGCCGGTCTCCGGCATGCAGTCCGCTCCCCACTGTGCAACCTTCTCACCCATCCACTCATAGAGCGGTCTGCCATCAATCAAACGATCCTGGAACTCGCCACTACTTGGATTAGAGGTCTTCACCAGTACGAAGATACCCTTGCTTTCTTCCTTACATACCTTAGTGAAAGGAGTTACGCCATCACTTCCAAGGTATGGATTTACGGTTACAAAGTCCTCATCAAAACCATAGTAGGACTTGCTTCCCACCTGCACCTTACCAAGATGTCCTACTGCATATGCTTCTGAGGTAGAACCGATGTCACCTCTCTTAATATCACCGATAACTACCAGACCCTTTTCCTTACAGTAATCTACGGTCTTCTTAAAAGCCATAAGGCCGGGAATTCCGAACTGCTCATACATTGCAACCTGTGGCTTAACCGCAGGTACCAAATCATAGATAGCATCTACAATACCCTTATTGTACTGCCAGATAGCCTCTGCTGCACCCTCTAAGGTCTCGCCATACTCTGCAAAAGCCTTGTCCGTGATGTGCTTAGGAATAAATTTCATCATAGGGTCTAAGCCTACAACGATAGGAGCGTTTGTTTCCTGAATCTTTTTCACTAACTTGTTAATCATCTTTTTACCCGTCCTTTGTCTTTATTTTCCAACCGATTATTATGACATACTTCGCTTAGATAGTCAACTACATATTAGCGTGTTGCTAAAAACTCATATTCCCTCTTTGCATTTTCGTCATCCGGATAGATTTTCAGATACTCTTCCATGAGCACTGCTGCTTTCTGGTACTCACCCATATATTCATAGGCAACCGCCTCATTAAAGCGAAGCGCCTGCATCATGGCCTCATCCTCCAGCTTCATACCACTCTGAAAGGCATTAAGCGCCAGCACATAATTCTCCTTACGCATCTCACAGAGCCCCAGCTGATTATACACACCCGCATCCTCTTCCACCTTTTCCAAATAGGAATTGTACACGGTAGAAGCATAATTATAATCCCCGGTGGCTTCATAGGCCCGTCCTAAGAACAGATAGGCATCCACATGCCCCTCTTCCCTTGCCTTCTCCAGCGCAGCATAAGCACTGTTATAATCTCCCATGTAATAATACATGCGGCCCTTATCATAGGCACTCATATCTTCCCCATACTTCTGTAATGCATCGGTAAGATACCCCTGCCCCGCATCCTTGTAATCATGGGAATTTAAGGCCTCATAAATCTGGATAATACGGTCATAATCCTTATCATCCAAAGAAACTGCCTGGTCAAAATCCGCCTTTGCCTGGGTGTAAAGATTCAGACTCAACAAGGAAAGACCTCTTAAATAAAGAGCCTCCTTGTCCTGTGGTCTGAGTGCTAAAATGGCATCATAGATTTCCCTTGCCTGCTGGTGCTGTCCCAGCTTTGTATAGGCAGCTCCCAGATAGAAATTGATATCAAAATCCACCTCTTCCACAATTCCGTTAGTTATAGAAAGAGCCTTCAGAAAGGAATCTGCTGCCTGCTGATAGTCAGCAAGCCCCATATAGGCGATGCCCATGCCACGATAAAGTAGCTTTGAATCCTCTGAAAGCTCGGACGCACTTTGAAAGCATCCAAGGGCTGTCTCATAGTCGAGAGCCTTGATGCTTTCCATGCCTTTCGATATATTTTCATTCACGCTGCCGCAACCGGTCAGACCGATTAATAGTCCCGATAGTAACAGGACTGCACATGTGTTTCTCTTATGAAAACGAATCATTAATTTACACTCTTTTCCTCGTATAAGTTTGCAATATAGCTGCACACCTGACTGCGGTCCATATGCAGAGCCACCGCCAGTTCTCCGTACAGATGCTCCTCTGCAAGCTTAAAGTACTTACTGTCTACCGCAGTTTCCTTTCTTCCTGCCTGAAGTCTCTTCTGTTTTCTGTCATATATGGTTTTTATAATCTGAACCCACTTCTCGCAATCGTTACTCTTCATGCACTCTTTATAACTTAGCTCAGCAAACTTTTCGTTTGCAATCTCCAAAAGTGGAATATTCGGAATATCTTCTACTAATTTCGAAGCCTCCTGAGTAGTAAGTATAGGGCGCATAGACGTCATCGCAGAATCTACCGGCACGTATACAGTACTGGAAGCAGCATACACCGGCTTTAAGATATAATGCATCTTCGCCTTATCCACGCCGGAAATATCCAGTGTGGTAATCTGCTCTACCGTACACACTCCTTTGTTGCCACATACTACATATTGACCTATGCTAAACATTTAAAAACCATCCTTTCTAAAATTTGCCACATTCTATGCCGAAATTATACCCTCATTATACCAAATTGAAGCAAAAAAGTCAGTAAAATCAAGGCTTCCGGCGCATTTTTGTAACAAATGCCCAGAAAGTATGGACAGTATATTGTCTATTTTTTCAACAGAATTTCGTGCAGATGGCTCACCACCTCTGCCAAAACGGTCACCGCTTTTGCAATCTCCTCTTCCGTATTTTCCGCGGAAAGAGAGAAACGCAGGGTGCCCCTTGCCTGCTCCTCGCTGCGTCCCATAGCCAGAAGCACATGGGATGGTCCATCCTGAGACATACTGCAGGCAGAACCGCTGGATGCACAGATTCCCCTCTGGTCTAAGAGAATCAGCACCGACTCTCCCTCCACCCGTGGAATCGTTATATTTACATTGCCCGGAAGCCGGTCCGTAAGAGTTCCGTTTACCACTGCCTCCGGTATTTCCTTTTGGATACATTGAATAAAATAATCACGCAATGCAGCTACCTGCCTGCCCTGCACCTTTAGCTCTGCCATGGCCATGACAGCAGCCTGCCCCATACCTACAATCCCCGGAACATTTAAGGTGCCGCCCCTGCGGCCCCGCTCCTGCCCTCCACCATAAATAAGTGGTGGTAGCTTAAGCCCCTTCCGCGCATAGAGAAAGCCGATTCCCTTAGGCCCTCCCAGCTTGTGCCCGCTGGCACTTAAAAGGTCGATATGCATCCGCTCCACATCCAGAGGGATATGTCCATAGGCCTGCACCGCATCGGTATGAAAAAGCACATTGTGTGCCTTTGCAATTTCTCCGATACGCTCCAGGGGCATAATGGTTCCCACTTCGTTATTGGCCGCCATTACGGATATTAAAATGGTCTCCGGCGTTATTGCCCTCTCCAGCTCTTCCAAAGAAATCATACCATATTCATCCACAGAAAGATAGGTAACTTTTGCCCCATTCTTTTCCAGATATTTGCAGGTATTTAAAACCGCATGATGCTCTACTTTGGTGGTAATGATGTGATTCCCCTTCTCTGAGAGCTTTTCATACACACCACGGATGGCCCAGTTGTCGGACTCACTGCCACCGGCAGTAAAATAGATTTCTTCCCGCAAAGCTCCTATGAGCTCTGCCACCTGACGTCTGGCCAGCCCAACTGCCTTGGCAGCACTTCCTCCGGGGGCATAAATTGCCGCCGGATTCCCGTAATCCTCACAAAAATAGGGAAGCATGACCTCTAAAACCTCCGGTCTTACCCGGGTGGTTGCTGCATTGTCCAAATAAATAAAATCCTTCATATTACTTTATCAAGTCCTTAATTACTTCTGATGCAATGATAAGTCCAGCCACGGAGGGCACAAAAGCAACAGAGCCCGGAAGCACTCTCTTTGTCACCGGCTCTGGGAACCTGGCTCCCACCTCTTCGCTGGGCTTTAAAGCCTCCTCCTTGGAATACACCACCTTCAGCTTCTTCACGCCACGCTTTTTCAGTTCCCTACGCATGACCTTGGCAAGCGGGCACACGCTGGTCTTATAGATATCCGCCACCTCAAAGGACGTGGGATCCAGCTTATTCCCCGCCCCCATACTGCTGATGATGGGGACATTCTTTTCCTGACACTCCATTACCAGAGATATCTTGGCCGTCACCGTATCCACCGCGTCCACCACATAATCATAGGCATAAAAATTAAACTGCTCTGCCGTTTCCGGTAGATAAAAGCACTGGTGACAGGTCACCTTACAGTCCGGGTTGATGGACAAGATACGCTCCTTCATCACCGTCACCTTATCCCGGCCCACGCTGTCCCATGTAGCAAGGAGCTGACGGTTTAAATTGGTCACGCTGACCGTATCATTGTCAATGATATCAATAGCTCCCACACCACTTCTTACCAGTGCTTCCACCACATGACCGCCTACGCCGCCGATGCCAAACACGGCTACTCTGGCCTTTTCCAGCTTTTCCATGGCCTCTTCTCCCAGAAGAAGCCCCGTTCTTGCAAACTGCTCTTTCATTTACTCGATTCCCAACACCTTGTAATCCTGGTCTTCAATGGTCTTTGTCAGCAACTCGTCAGATACCTCACCATTTAAAGTAACCACCGCAGTTCCCGCGGTATGGCTTACCACTGCCTCTGCCACACCTTCCATAGCCTCCAAAACCTTCTTTACACGTGCCTCACAGTGTCCACACATCATTCCTTCGATTTTCATTGTCTTTGTCATTGTCTTTTTCTCCTCTAATCGTTTATTTTCTGCCTCTACTACCTGGGTAATAGAAACTGCATTTCTGATTTTATAATCCTTACGCTCTCCGCGTATCCTTGCAAAATTCAGCCGCAGGGCATTACTTACCACACAAAAGCTGGACAAGCTCATGGCTGCTGCCCCAAACATAGGGTTCAGTTCCCAGTGAAACAAAGGGATAAAAAGCCCTGCTGCCAGCGGAATTCCGATACAGTTGTAGAAAAATGCCCAGAACAGATTCTCATGGATATTTTTCAGTGTGGCACGGCTTAAGCGAATGGCTGCTGCCACATCCCGCAGAGAACTCTTCATCAGCACCACATCCGCAGCATCAATTGCCACATCCGTACCGGCACCGATAGCCACGCCCATATCCGCTCTGGTCAATGCCGGAGCATCATTGATACCATCTCCTACCATCAAAACCTTGCCCTTTTCCTGTAAGGCACGTACCACCGCTTCCTTTCCATCGGGAAGCACACCTGCTATGACACCATCCACACCAACCTGGCGTCCGATAGCTTCTGCGGTTCTGCGGTTATCACCGGTAAGCATCACCACCTGAAGTCCCATATTCTGCAGCTCTTTCACTGCCCGGGGACTGTCCTCCTTAATGGTATCCGCCACAGCGATAATACCCAAAAGCCTTCCTCCCCAGGAAAATAAAAGGGGCGTTTTTCCTGCATTTGCAAAAGTCTCTGCCTTCTCCTTCATTTCTTCCGAAACCTTTGCCACCGTGGAAATGAAACTTAAGCTGCCACCATATACCACCTCCCCGGCAAGCTGTGCCGTAAGACCATTGCCCGGAAGCGCTTTGAACGCCTCCGTCGTATATACGTCCAAATCCTTATATTCATAAGCTACCACGGCCTTGGCAAGGGGATGCTCACTCATCTTCTCCAATGCCTTTGCAACGCTAAGGAGCTCCTTTTCCGGCACATCCTCTCCCGGCACCACATCCGTCACCACCGGCTCACCTCTGGTAATGGTTCCCGTCTTATCCAGCACCGCAATCTGCACCTTTCCGGTTTCCTCTAAAGAAACAGCGGTTTTAAACAGGATTCCGTTTTTCGCGCCCACACCATTGCCAACCATAATAGCCACCGGCGTAGCAAGTCCCAGGGCACATGGACAACTGATTACCAACACCGAAATACCTCTGGCAATAGCATACCCCAAAGCCTGTCCGGATATCAGCCAAGCGAAGGTGGCGATCAACGCAATGGTAATCACCGCCGGAACAAAAATGCCCGACACCTTATCCGCAACCTTCGCAATGGGCGCCTTCGTAGCCGCCGCATCGCTGACCATCTGAATAATCTGAGATAACGCAGTATCTTCACCGACCGCCGTGGCCTCACAGGTTAAAAAGCCGGACTGATTGATGGTTGCTGCGGAAACCTTAGCTCCCGGCTCTTTATCCACCGGGATACTCTCCCCGGTCAGCGCAGCTTCATTGACGGCACTACTACCCTCAACGACCTTACCATCCACTGGGATACTCTCTCCCGGCCTAACCACAAACACATCTCCCTTCACCACTTCTCCCGCAGGAATAGTGACTTCTGCCCCGTTTCTTACCACAGTGGCAGTTTTGGGTGCCAGCTGCATCAGCCCTTTTAAGGCATCCGTGGTTTTTCCCTTGGAGCGTGCTTCCAGCATCTTACCTACGGTAATCAGCGTCAAAATCATAGCTGCGGACTCAAAGTAAAACTCATGGAGATAATGCATGGCCCCATGAATATCCCCTTTCGCCTGGGCATCCGTCATCAGGAAAAGTGCATAGGTACTATATACAAAAGCCGCTCCTGCACCAAGAGCTACCAGGGTATCCATATTGGGCGATTTCTTAAGCAGACTCTTAAAACCACTAATAAAGAACTTCTGGTTAATCACCATCACAATCACGGTAAGAAGCAGCTGCAACAGTCCTACTGCCACAGGATTTCCTTCGAAAAATCCCGGCAAAGGCCAGCCCCACATACCATAGCCCATGGAGACATACATAAGCAGCAGTAAAAAGCCCAGCGAAGAAACCAACCTTTTCTTCATAAGCGGCGTCTCTCTATCTTCTAAAGCACCTGCACTCTCTTCCCTCTTAGAAACGCCCTCTCCCTTTTTAGAAGCTCCGTAACCGGCATCCACCACTGCAGCGATTACCGCATCACTTTTCACATCACCTTCCACACCCATGGAGCCGGTAAGAAGATTCACTGACACACTCCTTACACCTTCCACCTTAGATACGGCCCTCTCCACTCTGGCACTACATGCCGCACATGTCATTCCTGTTACAATATATTGTTCCATCTCTACAATCCTTTTCTCATTCTTTTGCGCAGCTCCCGGCCCAGAATACAGACCAGTACCATCTTCAGTAAATCCGCCGGAAGGTAAGGCACCACGCCAACCATCAGCCCTTCCAACATACCTATATCCATATTCACAGACAACCAAAGGGTTCCCAGTAAATAACAGACACACACTCCCAGAAGCATTCCCCCAAAATGTACTAGCATTTTCCTCTTAAAGCAATTCACCACATATCCGGTTATCCCTGCCACCGCAAGATACCCTACCAGATAACCGCCGGTGGGTCCAAGCAATTTCCCCGGACCTCCCACACCGCCGGAAAATACCGGTAGCCCCAAGCCTCCTAACAGCAGATATAACCCGCAGCATATACAGCCATCCATCGCTCCCAGAAGATACGCCGCAAGAAGCACTGCAAACAGCGAAAACGACAACGGCACCGGGCTAAAGGGCACCACTATCACCCAGGGAGAAATCACACAAATAACAGCTGTCATCAACGCAATCTGTGTCATTCTGGCGGTATTCAGCTTTCCCCTCTGCCCTGCTGCATTCATTTGCTATCTATCATTCCCTTTTCTGCACAAAATATCTCTTATATACCTTAACACATTAAGTTAGTTAATGCAAACTTACTTTCCCACATATTTTTCTTGACAAAAACTCCCTTTCGCTATATTATCTTATAGTACGTTAAATTTAACGGCGTGTGGCTCAGCTTGGTAGAGCGCTTCGTTCGGGACGAAGAGGTCGCAGGTTCGAATCCTGTCACGCCGACGACAAAGTGGGTACCGATGGTATCCACTTTTTTTATCTGCTTTTCCGCTTGTTTTCGCTCGCACATACTGGTACAATAGTACTAACAGTATGCTATATGGAGGACTTTATGATGTTCAAAAGAAAACATGCAACAACGGAAAAAGAAAATGATAAAAAACTTCTTTTAGATGCAATGCATCAGATTATTGAAGGAAATCATGCTCCCATTGACACTGCTCCTTTTTCTGATCCTGAGCTGGCAGACACTTTAAACAAAGTTATTCTCTCGTTGAAGAAGGCAAATAATGTTCATCTGATGAAAATTAACCATGGTATGGAGCTTAGCGGTGATAATTCCTGTGTAAAGAAAATGGTAGAGCAGGTTACATCACAAACTACAGCCATCCAGAACATGTCTACTGCAAGTAAGGATTTTGAAACATCCATCCACAGCATTTCCGATGATGTAGAACACATCAAAAAAGATGCTCAGGAAGCCATTGAAGTTTCCCAAAGCAGCATGAATCATATGAACGAAACTATCACAGCTGTTACAAATTCTGTAAATGAAATTCATGGTATCAATGAAAAGGTACAGGATTTCCATGAAAAAATCGAACAGATTACCAATATTGTTGACATGGTAAAAAAGGTAGCAAGCAAAAGCGGTCTTCTTGCTCTGAACGCCTCCATCGAGGCTGCACGCGCCGGCGAAGCCGGAAAGGGCTTTGCGGTAGTCGCAAATCAAGTAAAAGACCTCTCTGCCAATACTACCCAATCCGCAGATACCATCGTTCAGTATGTTACCGAGCTTCGCGGAAGTATCGAAGAGCTGGTAGCCCTTGTAAATAATACCACCAGTCACCTGATGGAAGGCAACCAAAAGGTACAGCGCTCCGTTCAGGATATCAGCAATCTGAGCGAGCATATGACCCTTATCAATGACCGTATTGCCAATATTTTTGATGCCGTCAATACCCAGTCCAATGTTACCAACGATTTTGTGCAGATGATTGATTCCATTGCAGAAAGCTACCGCACCTTGACGGACGATTGTATTACTACCGGAAATCATCTCTATCGAATCGGCAGATACATTGATACCACCCGTAATAATATGGCAAGGGGCTTCACTGACCTCTCCACGCAGGACTGGCTCCGCGTCTTCCAGATTGACCACCATACCTTTACATGGCGTGTATACAATAATCTGGCCGGATTTGAACATTTAAAGATTGAACAGCTGAACAATCCCAAGGGTTGTAAGCTCGGCAAATGGGCTGCTTCCCAGACCGATCCGCGAATTACCGGAAGCCATGAATTCAAGGAAGTATTAAGGCATCATGATGGTGTACATACCCATGCCTGTGATTCCTGGTATGCTGCTGAAGAAGGTAACCGCGAGCTTGCCCTTCACCACTTTAATCTGACCTTGGAAAGCTACAACCTGTTCTACGATGCCATTGAAAAGTTTAAAGCATATTTACGAAACATCGGCATTTCCGAAGAAACACAAATTGAATCCTTCTAAAAAAGTGATTTATCAAAGAATTTGCCCCTGCATGACAAACAGCGATTATTTGTTTGTCATGCAGGGGCAATGTAACTTATCAAAATCTTTGATTGTCCTGTTCCTTTGCTTTATGTAAAAGAGCAAGCAACATCGGAGACGCAATTGTAATTGGATAAAGATAACGTACCAATGCCACAGGCCCCAGAATAACCGTTCCAAAATAGAACACATAAACCAATAGAAACAGCATTCTCATTCTATCCCTTCGAAACAACGCTACGCAAAGTAACGCCAAACCAAACCATAAACACATTTCCGGTTGCAGCTTCCACGGTGTTTCCTCAAACTGTGTTGCCAACCATAACCCCAAATGATATTCATCATCCAAACCGGCATGTTCTATTCCATAAACATTCAGTTCATCAAAGGTATATGTCATCGCCAACAACCTATACTGCATCAAATCGGTATCCCAATATCCTTCTATCAAGCCTTTCCACGCATATATGTAATCCTCCGGATACTTTAGCCCCAATTCTACATAGTTTATCAAATGAGCTCCCAAATTATCCATAAGCTCATCCGTCAGAAAGCGACTCTTAATATCATCTGCCGAATTATATACCCAATACTTATATCCATCCTCCGGAATTACCTCTTTATACAATTCCAATTGTACCGCTGTCAATTCCTCGTAATGCTTTCCAACAACATAGGATACCTGCTGCATTGGAACACAAAGCATTTCACGTAAATCTCCCTTGGGAATTCCAAGTCCATACGTTACAATACCATTGAATACTCCTACCAAAGCAATCACACTTATCAAACATACCAGTATCTCTCTCTTACACAGTCTAAGCACCTTGGCAACAATAAGGATTGCCAACAGAATATAAATTCCTTGATTTCGAAAAAGACACATCAAACATCCAAATATCAAAAGTTTGATATAATATCTTTTCCCACTCTCTTTAGGAGCATTGATTAGTTCCATCGAAAACAACAGTAAAAAGACACCAAACAACACATCCTTTGTAGAACTAAAGGTAATCATCTGTACCATAGGGTTTCTGATAGTGTATAGAATCCCCGCAGCCAAAAGCAAAAAATTAAGATTTTTTCGCTTCGCTACCGTAGCAGCATATGCCAGACCGGCAGCAACAAATAAACCTTGCACAGTAATATATATGGCAAACCCGATTGTATAACTGTCAAACAATGCTTTTCCTAAAGAAAAAAACATCCCCATAAAATAAGTATGCAGTATGGGATGATGCGTCGATAACGTTCTTTCCCCAAAATATTGTGCCATTTGCACCGGTCCATCATACCCAAATGTCCCCGGATATAAAGCCCTATATGCCGGTATCCAATACACACACACGCCTGCAAAAAGCAAAGTACCGAATAACCAGTCGGGCAAACGATAAATCCACTCCTGCATTTTCAAATACAAAAAAGATAAATTACCAATCCATCCTTGAATTTTACACTTCATAATATTCTCCACATTTTATTTAATAAAAATATATCTTATTTCCCTTTACATTTCAAATATTCTTCTTATCTTTTTCAAATATTCTTCTTATCTTTTTCTTGACATCCTCCTCCATCTGTGATACTTATACCTTATAAGTGTATTAATTCTCTTAATACACTTCACCCACTCAACTCACACAGAAGCGGAGGCAAATATGATTCTACTGGACTATAGGGACAAACGTCCCTTGTACGAACAGGTGGTGGAAAAGCTGGAGCATCTGATAGTCTGCGGTGCTTTAAAGCCGGACTCTAAGATGCCCTCGGTCCGGGCACTTGCCATGGAACTTTCCATCAACCCCAACACGATTCAGCGTGCCTATGCCCTGCTGGAGCAGTCCGGATTTCTCTATACCATCGTGGGCAGGGGAAATTTTGTAGCTCCGGAAGAAAGCTGGCAAAGCGGCAAACAGCTGGCACTGAAAGAAGAGCTGGCAGAAGCCTTTGAACACGCTCTTTCCGCGGGAATGGACAAGGAATCCATTATCGCAATTCTGGACTCTGTCCGGCAAAAAATGAAAAAGGAGGCAGCAAATGATTCAGATACATAATATCTCCAAAACCTTTGAAAACTACAAAGCGTTATCTGATATATGCGCTACCATCAAAGAGGGACAGGTCTTTGGCCTGATTGGTACCAATGGTGCCGGTAAAAGTACTCTCCTGCGTATTATCAGCGGAATCTATCAGGCAGATGGTGGAACCGTCACCGTGGATGAGGAGCCCGTCTGGGATAATCCAAAAGCAAAATCCCTGATATTTTACTTATCCGATGACCAGTATTTTTACCCAAATGAAACGCCTATGGATATGCTAAAGCTCTATGAGAAGCAGTACGAAAGCTTTGACCGTGCACGCTTTTTAAAATTCCTAGAGAGCTTCCATCTGGACAAAAACCGCCGTATCAACACCTTTTCCAAGGGTATGAAAAAGCAGCTCAGTATTTTCTACGGTATCTGTGCCGGCACAAAATACTTAATCTGCGATGAAACCTTCGACGGTCTTGACCCGGTGGTTCGTCAGACCGTAAAAAGCCTTTTTGTAAAGGAAATGGAAACCAGAGATTTCACGCCCATTATCGCATCCCACAACTTACGTGAGCTGGAGGATATCTGCGACCATGTGGGGCTGTTACATAGGGGCGGCATCCTTTTCTCCAAGGATTTGGAATCCATGAAGCTGGGTATCTACAAGATGCAGTGTGTATTTAAAAACATCGGTGATGTTACTGCGCTGTGCGATGCCTTCCCGGTAATCCATCAGGAGATGCGGGGCAGCTTATATACCATTACCCTGCGCGGAACCAGAGAAGATATCGATGCCAAGATTGCTTCTCTCTCCCCGGTTTTTTACGAATTATTACCTCTTAGCTTAGAGGAAATCTTTATTACAGAAACGGAGGTGGCAGGCTATGACTTCAAAGAACTCTATTTATAAAATGACCTTAGAGCACCTGCGTCACAGCGGCTGGATGATTGCCCTTTCCTTCATCGGTAACCTGTTTGCCGGCCCGGTAATTCTTTTATTTGAATACAGTAACCGGGATTATGACTACCTGGCAACCATATATGACGCCAAGGAATTCTTGTTTTATAAGTCTTCGGTGATGGTCAGCAGTCTCGCCGATTTGTGCGGAAGCACGTTTCTGGCTGTGTCCATGATCGGTGCCCTGATTGTAGCTTTGGGAATTTTCTATTACCTATTCCAAAGCTCCAAGGTGGACTTATACCACAGTCTTCCCCTTACCAGAAATGAGCTGTTTTACAGTGGATATCTGGCAGGTCTGCTCATTTGGTTTGTACCCTTTATCTTGAACAGTTTAATTACCCTGCCACTGGCCATTTTCTGTGCGGGTGGGTTTGCACATATCAACATGCTTTTGGTGGCTTTCCTTAAAATGCTGGCCATCCCGACGCTGGGCTTTATCATCATCTATCACCTGTGTCTGGTCACTGTGATGCTCAGCGGAAATATGTCCAATACCATCATTGCCACCCTGGTGTGGGGAACTGCACCCATTGTTTTTTATCTTCTCTTTAACGTACATTTTGAACAGTATTTTGATACCTTTCATAAATTTACCATTAACGAATTCCTGCTCTGTGCTTTTGCCCCTGTTGTAGCTCCCATCATTATTCAGGTTGGGCAAATGGATGACAATATGGGAAATATGTTGGGAATCATCATTTTCATCAGCCTATTGATTGCAGCAATAAATTTCTTAGTTGCAAGAGGAATTTATCAAAAGCGTAAAAGTGAGCTGGCTGGCCGTGGTATGGAAAATAAAGTGGCAGCATTACTCACCCGTACCCCCGCATCCATTGCGGCCGGACTTTTTGGCGTTATCTTCCTGTACTTTGTAGGTATCAGTAATAGGCGCGTCCTTTGGTCCATTTTCTTCTGCGTATTTTTCAGCGTTTTCACCTTCGCGGTGCTCAGTGCAGTGCAGAAGAAAACAGTAAAAGCATTATTTGCCCACAAAGCGCAGATGGTGGTCACTGCTGCTTTTTCCATGGGCTTTATCCTGGCATGTCATTTTGACATCTTCGGATATGATACTTACCTTCCGGCTAAGGACAACATTGCTTCCTGCGAAATCCGTATCAGTGCCATGAACCAGTATTATTACTACGATGAGGATAATCCCTATACTTACCACAATCCGGATGTTATTTATGATATTCTCACCGCAGGTGTGGAAAAGTCTGAATACGCCAACGCTACCAGTGTCACGGTAAAGGTAATTCCCAAAAGTGGCTTTTCCTACTATCGAAGCTACTATATTCCGATGGACAAAGTGGAAACACTTCGCCCTATCATTGAGGATGATGATTACTTTGCCTATATTTATCAAGACTATATTGACAATGCAAATCGAATGAGTGGGGTATACCTTCACGACTTGACCAGAGGAAGCTTCCAAGTGGAGGATGCAACCCAGGCTGAGCAGCTCTGGCAAGCTTACCACATGGATTTACAGGAACACTGTTCCATGGAGGAACAAACCTCCTATATAGCTGTGGGTGATATCGAGTTCTCCATCCGCGAGAATGATTCTGAAAATTACTGCATGCGCGATTTGCCAATTAAGAGCACTTTCCGCTACACACTGGCATACTTGAAGGAACACTACCCGAATCTTGCCCTTCACAAGGATGACCTGAAGATAAACGAATTACGTGTAAACCTGTCCCTGGGAACAGAAACAACCGTAGAGGAATACTATCAGGAAATGCTGACACCTTCCGGTCCGGTAAAGCGTGGGACCTACGAGGCATCCGAGGACTATTACTTCGAAACTTATGCAACCATAGAGCCTGTCGCTGATTATGAATGCAGCTTTTCCCCGGAAGAGCTTACATGGCTATATAATTATCTGGAACCCAGCCGCGACCATGCTGACAGACTGAATGCAGATAATTACTACTACTTTGGCGAGATAGAACTCAATACCGGTGTAAACATCAGCTGTTACATCAAAAAAGGAACTATGACAGATAGCGAAATAAGTACTCTCGCAACGATTGTAAATGAAAAGAAAAGACTTATAGAATACTAAGACAAAGGCGGATGCTTCACAGCACCCGCCTTTCTATATTTCTTATTTATTTCTCACAAAACCAATCATCAGACCGCCCTTTTCCGCATAAAAGCTGCAAAGCCCCGTGGTCATCTCGATACGAACCTTCGCCTCCTTATACTCTGCTACAATAGCTTCCTTTAAGGCTCTGGCCGCTTTAAAATTATTACAATGGTCCACAATCACCTGACCTCCCCTATAGCCCATCTGCTTCATAATCTTACAGATGCTGGAAATAGCCTTCTTCTCTCCACGGCACTTCTCCACCGGATGAATCTGACCATCCACACTTACATCACCTACCGCACGAATTCCAAGAAGACCTGCGATAGCCGCCACAGCAGGCTTCACGCGGCCATTGTTGGCCAGATTTCTCATATTTTCCAGGCAGAACAGTAATGCAGTATGATTCTCTTTATAGCGATTGGTCTCTTTACAAATAGTCTCAAAATCCTTCTCCGCCTTGATTCCCTCTAAAATCTTCTCCACAAGGAGCTTCATCTCCGGACCTGCAGAATAGGAATCCAGCACGTATACCTTCTTTCCCGGATTTTCCTCCATATACTGGGAAGCAGCGGTCATGGCAGAATTATAGCTGCCGGATAAGGTACTGATAATGGTTACACAGAACACCTCATCTGCATCTCCAAAGGCCTCCAAATAGTCCCCAACACCGGGGCAGGCAGTACCGGATTTTCCCTTATACGTGCTCAGAGTCTCCGCCATATCCAATACATCCAGATTCGCATCATCCACATATTCTTTATCTGCGGTACGAATGACCAACGGCACGGATACAAAATCCACTCCTGCTAATGCTCTCATATTCGCAGCCGAATCAACCACAATTTTTCTTTTCATTACTGTTTCCTCTCGTTCACCATAACTTTTTATATAGTTTTAAAAACTACGTTTAAAAGTATGATAAATTAGATACACAGTAATGTCAAGAGGTACTTTGCCCTATTTCTTATTTAAAGCATCCATTCCAAGGTATCTGCCCTTTTCCCCAAGATGCTCCTCAATTCTAAGAAGCTGATTATACTTGGCCACGCGCTCACTTCTACAAGGTGCCCCCGTCTTAATCTGTCCTGCATTGGTGGCCACTGCTAAATCTGCGATGAAGGAATCCTCCGTCTCTCCGGAACGATGAGAAATAACTACCCGATATCCTGCCTTGTGGGCCAAGTGAATAGCATCCATGGCCTCGCTGACAGTCCCAATCTGATTTACCTTGATTAAAATGGCGTTACCACAGCTTTCTTCGATTCCCTTAGAAAGTCTCTCCGTATTTGTCACAAACAAATCGTCACCCACCAGTTGTATCTTTTCCCCTAGTTCTCCGGTAAGGTCCTTCCAACCCACGAAATCATCCTGGTCCAATCCATCCTCAATGGATACCAGAGGGTATTTCTCACAAAGATCCTTATAATAGGCAATCATGGCTTCACTGTTTCGAACCACCACTTCTCCCTCGAATTTGTACAGAGCGGACTCCTTGTTGTAAAGCTCAGAGGCTGCCGCATCCATAGCAAATACAAAATCCCTGCCAACCACATAACCACTTTTCTCCACTGCCTGGCAAAGTACCTCAAATACCTCGTGTGCATCCTTTAAATCCGGAGCAAAGCCTCCCTCGTCCCCTACGGCAACGCTCATTCCCTTCTCCTCCAGAATCTCCTTTAAAGAGTGGTACACCTCTGTTCCCATACGAAGTGCTTCCGAAAAGCAATCTGCGCCTACAGGCATGATCATAAACTCCTGAAAATCCAGGCGGTTGTTGGCGTGTCTGCCACCATTAATAACGTTCATCATGGGTACAGGAAGCACCATACCACTTTTTCTCTCCAGATATTCATAGATTTTCATTCCACTCACCCTTGCTGCTGCCTTCACACAGGCAATGGACACTGCCAAGATCGCATTGGCTCCCAAGGAGGATTTATCCTTCGTTCCATCTGCCTCACACATCATCCGGTCAATGGTGCTGATATCGGTTACATCCATTCCGTGAAGCAATTCATTTATCACATGATTGATATTGCTTACCGCTTTGCTCACGCCTCTTCCATGATAACGGTTCTTATCCCCGTCCCGAAGCTCCAATGCTTCATGAATTCCGGTGGACGCCCCACTGGGCACCATAGCACGGGCCGAAATACCATTTTTTAAATGGACTTCCGCCTCCACGGTGGGATTTCCTCTGGAATCTAAAATTTCACGACCAATTACTTTTTCAATTACCATATTATCCTCCAAATACAAAATGCTTCTTAACGAAACTCGTCAAGAAGCATTTTTTCCATCCTCTGTATATTCTATTCTTAGATCTTTATTTTCGTCCATTTTCCCTGCTTAAATCGGATGGACGCCATAATCAGTCGGGAACCCTGGTCTGCAATAACTCCCAGCCAAATGCCTACAATTCCCCAGCTTAACACATAGCCGAAGAAATAGGAACCCAGACTTCGACATACTGTTACACTGATGGTACTTGCCACCGCGGTAAACATAGTATCTCCCGCACCTCGCAGGCACCCCATATAGATTACCTGAGAAATCTGCAGCATTACAATAAAGGCAATCACATACATGATATTGGTACCGATATCCACAATGGCAGGTTCCTTGAAGAACAGGCCAAAGAGCCATCTTCCTCCCAGCAGGTATACAACTGCCAACACCACAGAAATACAACCACCCAGCATACGACAAATCTTACCATATTCCTTGGCAAGCTCCTGGTCCTTTGCCCCCAGACTGTAGCCAATAAGCGCCACTGCTGCAGACTGAAGACCATCTCCGAAGGAGAAAGATAAATGCATTACATTCATGGCCACCTGATGGGCTGCCATGGCATCCGTTCCCTGCTCTGCTGCCATCAGCGCCGTAAGCATAAAGCCCACTCGCATAAACAGTTGCTCGATGAAGATACTGTAACCAACCTTTACAATATTCTTTAATGCCGCAATAGTTGGGAGCAACTTATTCTTATATATGTAAGTGATACTTACAAAATTGTCCTCCTTGCGTACAGAGTAAATACTCATAAAGCACGCTATCACCGTACCCAGCACTGTGGCAATTGCCGCACCACGGATTCCCAACGCCGGAAATCCGAAATTACCGCCGATAAGTAAATAGTTAAATATCACATTTACCGTATTCGATACCAGATTCGTACGCATGGTAATCTTAGTATTTCCCGCACCTCGCTGAGCCGCATTGATACCCATCTGGATACAGTTAAAAATCATACCGCCCATAATAATCCGGTAATACGCTACCGCCGCTTCATGGGTATCCGCATTGGAACCACACCAACGGATAATAGTATCTGCATTCAACACCAGTACTGTACTGATAATGATGGCTGCGCCGATTACAAAACAGAGAAAGGTGGAGAAAATGCGGTTTGCCCCCTCCTTGTCCTTCTCTCCTCTTCGCCTTGCCACCAAGGCGGATATGGATACATTTCCGGCAAAAAATAGAGCCAGCCCCACCATCTTAGGCTGGGTGGTAAGTCCTACTGCTGCCACATTGGAGGCTCCCAGTCCACTTACCATATAAGAATCCACCAAGGCCACCATAGCCACAAAAAAGGACTCTAAAATGGCCGGCCAGGCAATCTTAATCGCTTTTCTCACATGTTCTTTATCATAGGTCAAAAAATTCATCGTCACAAACACTTCCTATATTCTCTTTACCTTAAATCATAACTCTGCCGGGAGAAAATAGCAAGGAGATGCGCGCAGAAAAAATTATCCTTTTATCTCCACAAAAGGAAACTCCTTGGTCAACTCGGAATCCATTTCCATCATATGCAGAATTCTGCTGGCTGCCCCGGATGGCTGATTTCTCCCCACTTCCCAGGCTTCCACGGTTTTCTCAGACACCCCCATGTAGCCGGCAAAAAGTCTCTGTGACAATCCGGTACTTTTACGTATGGTCTGTACCTCTTCCGCACCATACTCCTTTACGGGGACAATCGTTACTACTCTGCGCTTTAACTTTTTTTCGCAACTTTTTGCTTCTTCCACAGTCTCAGTTAAACCTGAGATAATACTTTCATAAACACTACTCATTCTTACACCATTTACTTAAGGACGTCTCCAACATCGCAATCAACTTCTTAATTTCATTACATTCTTGAATAAAAGTTCTTGTCATTCGTTGTCCTTCCCTCAACCTCATGGCACCCTATTCAATAGGGTGCGGTCAATATTTATTTTATCTTTTTTTGAAATTTGGAGCGAACGCTCCTTAAAGAAAAAGAGTATGTCATGAAGACATACTCTGATTATATCACTACTTTATTAGAATTTCAATTGACTATTGATAAACTTCAACTCGTAACTATGCCCGCACCTTTATATAGCAAATGGTCTCTCCCCCTATAAACTCTGCATATCCACTTGCCTGAAAGCACTTCTTTGATGGCTCATTCACCTTCTCCACAAGCCCCATCAGGGCCTTAATATCACCACTGACAATCTCCTCCGCCAGAGCAATAATCCTTTTTCCGTAGCCCATTTTGCGCTTATCCGGGGCAATCATATAACTGATTTCACCTACATTATCCACCTTATCGATTCGTAGCTGCCCCACACACGCTTCCCCATCCATCAAAATGTACATGGTACAACTAACATCTGCCAACTTATTCTTCATCCAATTTGTATGTGTTTCTAACGTAATCTCATCCTTCGAAAAAGAATGCTCCCTCGTAACCGCATCATTTCTCCACTCTAAAATCATCTCAGCATCCGCCAGCGTCGCTTTTCTTAAATATATGCTCATACTTGCTCCTTTTTATCATTCCTAAGTATCCTCTCCAGCATCTGCACCCTATTAAATGGGAAGGAGAAGTAATATCCATCCGCAAAATCTGCGGTAAGAGCCATCATCTCTCTGGCCAGCTCGATGCCTGCCTGCTCGCCCTCTTCTCTGGTCATGTCTTCACGGTAACGGCAAAGAACCTCATCCGTCACATCGATGCCGGTCATCTCGTTTTTCATAAATTCCGCATTCTTTAAGCTGACAAAGGGCATGATACCGCAGAGAATTCTTGCACCAGTCTCTTCTTTTATGCGACGTACCCTTTCTGCACTTTCCTTGGTGGACACGGGCTGTGTCAAGAAGAAGGACGCACCTGCCTCCATTTTCTTTTTCACTCGTCCAATCTCTACTTCCAGATTTCTTCGTCCCTGATTGATCGCACCACCATAACAGATTGGAGCCTGTATAAACTGGTCTTCATTCATATCACTCATGATTTTCATCAGTCCAACGGAATCAAAGTTAAATACACTCTTTACACTGTTACGCACCATGGATGGTATGGGGTCTCCGGTGATTACCAGGAAATTATGTATCTGATTGATGTACGCCCCTAAGAGCTGGGAACGCATGGCTATGGCATTCTTATCCCGGCAACAGATATGGGGCATTACACACATCCCGGTTTCTCTTGCTACCTTTTCTGCCATAAGCACGGAGTCTGCTCTGGTTCTTCCGGAAGGAGAATCCGGGAAGGTAAGCACGTCCACACCACTTTTTAAAAGCAAGTGTGCTGCATCCATCAGCTTTTCATCATCACTTCCAAGAGGCGGTGCCAGCTCCACCGCAATCAACTTTTTACCCTCCTTGCCGGTAAAAAAGGACTTATTCTGCTCCTCCGTAGTACTCTTCACAGGCACCTGCTCCCGGCAGCGTTTTTCCGGCTGCGCGAAGGAAATACTCTCACGCATTTTCTGGGTATAATCCGGTGTCGTTCCACAGCAGCCTCCAATAATATCCGCACCTTCCGCAGCAATATCTCCTACCTTGGCTACAAAATAGTCTAAGTTATGGTTATCAAATATCATTCGGCTATTGACCACCTGCGGGTATCCCGCATTAGGCAGTGCCGTCAAATACTTCTTTCCGGAAAAATCCAGGCCCTTTATAATTTTCTGCATATGTCCGGGGCCTACACCACAATTGAAGCCGATGGCATCCACTGCCTTTAGGCTTTCCGCCTGCTGCAGCAGCTTTCTGGCACTTAAACCGGAGCTACTGTATCCGAATTGATTTACAGAAAATTGCAGAATAACAAAAGCCTTATCCCCAATATACTCCAATGCTTCGCCAATATTCTCTGTATCAGACATGGTTTCAAATACAAAGACCTTTGCCCCCTCTTCCAACAAAGTCTTGCATATTTCCACATACTCCCATGCTGCCCTTTCTCTGGCTGCCTGGCTTTCACAATGTATCTGTCCGATATCCGCAGCCACATACACATCCTTATCATTTGCCGCCTCTTCTGCAATACGATACCCCCTACGGATACACTCTTGTACGTCCGTCCATTTCATATTCATGGTCACTGTATTTGCCGCAAAGGTATTGGTACGAATCACCTGTGCCCCTGCCTCAATATACTGCTCGTGAATCCTCCGGACTCTTTGAGGATGCTGGGTATTAGCAAGCTCCGGCAATTCCTCCGTATCATAAAGCTGTCTATAATATGTTCCAAATGCTCCATCAAAAAGAAGCTTTTGTATTTTCAATCTATCCTTTATTGTCATTATTTTCTCCTGACACTTTCGTAAATTATTTGTTTATCATACTATAGTTAACATCCGCAATTCAATGTTTTTATAAAAAAAAGCCGGAAGTCTTCTTCAAAACTTCCGGCTTAATCTACCTCTATTTAATTTTATTCGCTGGTAACTGCAGAAATCACAGGCTTGCCTTCTCTGTCAAGAAGTGGAGTTAAACCGCCTGCATGACCTGAAGAATGCCATACATAATTTACTCCTGTCTCCTTGTCCACCCAGATTTCAGTAATATTTACAGCCCCCTGTGAATATACCTTTTCAAATCTTTCCTTTGCCATTTTCATAGCCTCCTTATATATTAATTATTTATATCATTCAAGGTCTACATTCCCTGAATAATTACTCCCCTACTCTTTTTTTCATCCAAACATACTGTACCCCATATTTTATAAAAACACTGAGATACACTACAAACAGTCCCACACAAGCTCCAAACAGAAACTGTAAAACAGGCGTCTCCTCATGCCGAAGCAAAACCATTAATGGAAGTATCAGTATGAAAAAAAACACAAGCATGGGTACTATTTTCCCTTTAAAAATACGCCCGGCAAATTCCAGTCTGGAGGCATCATCACAGAAAATTTCCTCCTCGCCTCCCATATCTGTCACAGACTTACGAAAATAACTGTAGCCCGCCATATCCGTGATATATTCCCAACCGCAATCCTGAAACATCTGTACATACTCTTCCTTGTGCGCCAGGCCCTCCTGATTATAATCCAGCTGATATACCACATCCTCGGGCTCGCATCTCTCAAACCGATAAATTCCCGGCATCCGGGCTCCTATCAGCTTCCATCCCTTTTGATGCTGCTCCCTAAGCCATTCCTGCTCCCTGGCATATTCCGGTATCGTAAAAAACGCCAGCTTCCGCTTCGTATTTCCCATTTCTGTACTCCTTAAGATTCCGGTGCAGACGCTCTATCCGCTGCATTTCCAGACCTAATACCTCTTTCCCAAGAGCAGTAATGCAGTATATTTTCCGCTTTTCCTCCTCCCGGACAAAGAAAATCAGACCATCCTTTTCCATCTTCGATAGGCTCCCATACATGGTTCCCGGACTGAGGCGTATGGCACCTTCCGTCATGGCATCCACCTTCTGTACAATGCTGTAGCCATGCATTTCCTCCTGAAGACATAGCAATATATAAAAGCCTGTTTCCGTCATAGGTACATATACTTTTTTAATATGAGCATCCATTGGTCTTCTCCTTGTATTTGGCAAAATACATCGCACCACGATATATAATATATCGCAGTGCGATGTAAAAGTCAACTTATTTTCTTGTCTGAAAGATATTCTTTTTTGTTAAAAGAACGCAGCCCAGAATAAAGACGCATATACACAATCTGGTTCCTCGAAAATGGCTGTAATTGCCGGCAATCTGCTCTGTAAGCGCAGCACTCAAAACAACATGCGGATCATTTTCAGAGGTAGCAATATAGGCACGATTCCTTGTTTTCACAAGAGATATCTCAATTCCATTAGTTCCGACGATGTTCGACTCATCAAAGAAATGAACCGGATTATATTCCTCCTGAATAACTCCTGCACTACTTACTGTAATACTTTTTACCCCCACCAAATCCTGCATAGATGCAAAATCAATACGTAGCCCCGTAAGCTCCTCACTAAGCGACTTATCCAGGCAAAAAGTCACTTGCTTATTCTCTGTATCTACCTCCGAAGTGATGCATTGTTCCTCACAAAAAGTATTGTTGGAAGCAGTTGTATAAAAAAGCTGCAAAAAGCCTCCGTTAATTTCCGAGAAATGAACTCTGATATATAAGTCCGAAGCAGGCCATGGCATAAAGACAAATACTAATGAAACAACGGCAAGAAAAACTGCCATCAACGTTTTTTTATACTTCATGTTACCTCCCAATTATGTTATAATGGCAAATAATATATTTATAATACTGACAAAATCCATATTTTGCAAGGAATTTTGAGTTAAGGAGTATGTAAAACATGACACACAAAAAAGAGCATACGATATTAATACTTTTAGGAATCCTTCTGTCAATTCTAACCTATCGATATGCGTTACACTCCATGACAGGAATATTGAACGACTATAACGGACACCTTTATGTATATTTGCCTATGTTTACACAGGAAAACTGGTTGGAGGGCTGGCAGACTGTTCCCTACTGTATGTGGCACCTCTGTGTGCTTGCCCTGAATAAGCTTCTGCGAATCCCCCTGGAAGTATCCGGCGGATACGTCAGTTGTTTCTTTACATTGGCAGCATATCTTGTACTGTATTGGATGATTCGAAAAGTCACTTCTGCAAAAGGGTGTACAGACTCTTCCGCCAAAGCTGCAGCTGTCGCTTTTGGCCTTTCCATGGTACAGGCTCTCTATTTCCCATGGCTGGATGCAGGAGACCGATTTATGGGAGTTTACTCCATGAATCCGATTCACAACCCAACACAAATGTGCGTACGCGTTTTCTCCCTGCTATGCATCTGTCTTGCGTATGATATTTGGGGTATTCAGAAAAATGAAAGCTATAAGGGTATCTTTTTTAGAGTAGAAACCGGTTTAAAAAAGTACTACATTCTGCTTTCCGTTTTGCTACTGCTTTCCACACTTGCCAAGCCTACGTTTGTAGAAGTGTTTGTTCCTACAGTAGCACTGATTATGCTGGTACAATGGATTTCCCTGCTTGTTAAACAGGACGGAAGCGCAAAATCATATTTCAAGCATTGTTTAAATATGCTATGGTGCGCTCTCCCCGCACTGCTATACATCCTTCTGCAGTTTGTCGATTACTACATTTTTGGCGGAAATAATAATGCAGAAACTACCATTATCATAACCAAATGGCTGGAAGTCTGGAAAATGTTCAGTGAGAATATTCCTTTGTCCATTTTACTGGGCATGGCATTCCCCATTTTCATCATCTTAATAGACCTTCCCTTCTTTTTGCATGATGATATGGGCAAATTAGCCTAATGTTGCTATGCTGTAGGATTCTTTGAAGCAGCATTGCTGGGAGAAGGTGGAGAAAAATTATCTCATGGTAACTTCTTATGGCCACTAATGTCTGCCATGCTGGTTATCTGGATTATATCACTCCTTCGCCTTCTTATGTTGGAACGGACCTCTGCCCAAACCAAGCTACAATGCTTCTTAATTGATTGCGCCTGGGTATTATTCTGGATTCATGTATTTTCCGGCTTTATGTATATCAAGTCCGGATTACTCGGTTAAAAATAAGTAAAAACAGCTTCTTCGTCAATCCGTCAATGAACCGGTAGAAGGAGCTGTTTTTTATATGATTAATATTCTATTGCCGTTCCCAAAAGTAAAATCAGACAACACACCACACCTATCATCAGCTGCAGCTTTGCACTGAAGCGAATCCATTTTCCATAAGATATTCCCACCAGATTTAAGGCTATCAAAAGGCAGGGATTCGTGAAATATATCAGATTGGAAAATCCATCCCCATAGTTGTAGGCAAGCACTGTCAGCTGTCTACTGATGTCACAGGAATCTGCAAGTGGCCCCAAAATAGGCATCAGCAGCATGGCCTCCGCACTGCCGGAGGATACAAAAAAATTCACCAGCATGGTAAATAAAAAGATGCACAAAATACCTTCATACACGGATAGCTCAGAAATCACCGACACCGCAAATTCCAGGATGGTATCCATAATTCCCGCCTCCGTCATAGTATATTGAATGCTTCCCGCCATCAAAAGTAAAAAGGTGGAGGGAAACACACTTCCCACACCATGGCGGAAGTAAAAAAAGGATTTCTGAAAGCCCAGCTTCACACACATACAGCAGCCAATTCCCGCAATCAGAAAAAAGACCGCTACTACAATCATCAAAATTCCGGACAGTGCTTTTATAAATGCAGACAAAATAATAAATAAAAAGCAGGCCAAAATGGTAAGCACAAAGAAACGTACCGCGTTTTCCTTCTCCGGTGCTTTTACAAAGCTCACCACCTGGGACGCCTCTTTTTCTGGATTCTCTGCGTTTTTCTTCTCACACTTCTTAGCATAAGGCACTAAAAATAATAGCAAACAACCGTATATAGCCACATAAGTTAAAAGCCTTAAGGAAATTCCACTGAATGCCGGAAGTCCCATTAGGGTCTGGGCAACGCCCGTGGTAAAGGGATTCAGTACTCCTGTGGAAAATCCGCAGGCCACTGCCCCCATGGACATCCCAAGCCCCGTAAGTTCATCCCAGCCCATGGCTACAGAAAGTGCCACCACCAATGGCACCATGGGAATACACTCCTCAAAGCACCCGATAAACGCTCCCATGCTTAGGAAAAACAGGGTGATGAGTGCCAGCAAAGTATATTTCCTGTCTCCTGCCAAATGAACAATCTTACGCAGCATATAATCCATGGTTCCGCTTCTGTCCAGCGCATTGAAAACGCCTCCAAGCACCAAAAGGAAAACCACCACAGCAATAATCGTCCCCCCCTGAGAAGACCCCAGAACTAAAAATGGAGATAACAACCATTTCCAAAAAGGAATCCCCTCTCCGGGAATCACCAATGTCAATATGTAAGTAAAAATCATCAGTGCCGCCAGTACACCTACTGCTGTTACTACACTCTGTATGCTGATTGCAAGACCTTTTTTCTCTTTATCCATAAATGATACCTCGTAGACAACTTAGTCTAGTATATCATAACACATTCCTCACTCTTCGTACACATATCCTCACAGCAAAAACCATCCACATCGGGGAGCATTACATCTAAAATAGCCAAATCAAACTCTTTGGATGTAATAAGTTTACGCCTCCACTAAATCTGCAATTTCTTTTTCATCATCAACTACCAGAATCTTCTCGTTCATGTGCTACTCCTACTCCTTAACGGCACTGTTCATGGGACGTATATTATTATAGCATCATGTTGTGTTTTTGGAGTTTAAGGTTGTTTTAAGAAATGCGGTTGACAGTTTTTTGATTCTATGTTAAATATTAATTAGAAGTTCTGAATCTCGTAATTTCTGTCTTTTTAGATGGGCTGAGTAATTCAGAGCTTTTTTCTGTATCTACATGATGTATATAAAAATGGTTGGAATTAATTTTCTTTTTCACTGAAATACGTACATCATGAGTCTCACCGTCTATGAGCATTCTACTCTGAAAATATGCAAAAAAGTCATCACTATCCTCATGATAATTTTTGACATTATCTTCCCTCAAAGTCCCTTCCTTGATTAGAAGAGGCAGCACTCTTGGCGTAGCAACTTTTTGTTGTTTTACTCTTTTGGGTAAATTCTGGAACCTCTTTCCCTTTCCGATTGTCTCTTTTACCCCTTTTGCTGTAAATCTAATATTCATGCCAGTTTCACAGTTTACTATGTCAGCGATATTAAAATACCCCCCCTCCTTTAATACAGAAATGACCTCTTTCTGAATCCCCACATAATCATTCCATTTTCCGTCGAGATTATAGCGGGACAATTCCTCCTCCATACAAATACTTACCATATACCTCTCCCATATTGAATTATTTTTCCGTGAATTAATTTGACGAATGTCATGAATAAGTAGAAAGAATATTCTACTTCAAGATATACGTTATTATAAATGCTTTCTTCATAAAATACAATAGATATTTAATAAAAAGCCCGAGTCACTAACCCTCAAACTTCAATGAACAATACAAAAATGCCCTACATCAGTCATAACAACTGATGTAGAGCATCTAATTTACTTATATTCTTATCACCTAGTTATCCTGCATCTTCGCCAGCTTCGCTGCCTGGTCCGCAGCAATACAAGCATCGATAATATCCACGATATCCCCATTCATAACCTTATCCAGCTTATACAGGGTGAGGCCGATACGATGGTCGGTTACACGGCCCTGGGGG
Organism: Lachnospiraceae bacterium; assembly: GCA_017461775.1. Lineage (GTDB taxonomy): Bacteria > Bacillota > Clostridia > Lachnospirales > Lachnospiraceae > Acetatifactor. The sequence goes on along the minus strand of JAFTXD010000148.1, from coordinate 3,118 downwards.
AAGTTGTAGGTACGGATTTTCTCAGAACGGTCACCGGTACCAATCTGGCTCTTACGAAGCTCTGCTTCGGCATCGTGTCTCTGCTGCTGCTCGATGTCGTACAGCTTTGCCTTTAAAAGTGCAAATGCCTTCGCCTTATTCTGGAGCTGGGACTTCTCCGTCTGGCTGTATACCACGATTCCGGAAGGATAGTGGGTTAAACGTACTGCGGAGTCGGTGGTGTTGACACACTGTCCACCGTTACCGGATGCACGCATTACGTCGATACGGATATCCTTATCCTCGATAACGATATCGATGTCCTCATCAACCTCGGGCATCACTGCTACAGAAATGGTGGAGGTGTGGATACGTCCGCCGCTTTCGGTCTCCGGTACACGCTGTACACGATGTACACCACTTTCGTACTTCATCTTGGAGTATGCGCCCTGGCCGGTAATCATAAACTGTACTTCCTTCATACCACCGATACCGATTTCGTCCACATTCATGGTCTCCACCTTCCAGCGCTGGCCTTCCGCATAATGTACATACATACGATAAACCTCTGCCGCAAAAAGAGCAGCTTCATCACCGCCGGCACCTGCACGGATTTCTACGATTACATTCTTATCGTCGTTAGGGTCCTTAGGAAGGAGTAAAATCTTAAGCTCCTGCTCCAATTCCTCCACACGCTTCTTGCTATCGGAAAGCTCTTCCTTCAGCATCTCACGCATATCCTCATCGGACTCCTCATCCAGCATAAGAAGGGACTCCTCGATGGTTTCTTTGCTCTTCTTGTATTCCTTATAAGCATTGACGATCGGAGTCAAATCACTCTGCTCCTTCATCAGCTTTCTGAATCTTTCCTGATTGGCTGTTACTGTTGGCTCATTTAATTCGCCCATAATTTCTTCAAAGCGGATTAATAAATCCTCTAACTTGTCAAACATCTGATTTTCCTTTCTTATGCCAAATATCCATGCACAACTCTGTCCAGTCCTGCAAAATCCTTTACTACGGTTACCTCTATAAATCCGGCCTCCTCCATCAGCTGCTTTACCTCTTCAGCCTGGTCATAGCCGATTTCAAAAAAGAGTCGTCCCTCCCTGCGAAGGTAGCTCTTACTTTCTGCTGCTATACGGCGGTAAAAGTACAGCCCATCCTCACTGCCATCCAGTGCCAGCATGGGTTCGTGATCCTTTACCTCCGGCATCAATCCCTTTATCACTTCCGTGCGAATATAAGGAGGATTGGATACGATGATATCAAAGGTCCCCTCCACATTTTCAAACAAATTGCTTTCCACAAAGGAAACCTGCCTATCCGGCTTAAGGAGTGCTTCCCGGTTTCTCTTAGCAACCTCCAGTGCCTTGGGCGATATATCTGCGCCCACGCCCTCTGCCCACAGACTGTAGTGCAGGAGACTAATTAAAATACAACCGCTTCCGGTACACATATCCAGAATGCGCACCCCGCTGGAAAGATGGGGAAGAATCTCCTCCACCAGTATCTCCGTGTCCTGTCTGGGAATCAGCACATTTTCATTTACCCGAAAGGTCAGCCCCATGAAATCCTGGGTCCCGGTAATGTGCTGTAAGGGAATCCGCTGTGCTCTCTTTTCGATAGCAGCCTCGTACAAGGCCTGTTGCTCTCCGGTCACATCCCTGTCACCATGCACCAAAAGGTCATTCCGGTTGGTACCACAGATATCCTCTAAAAGAAATCTGGCATCCAGCGCAAACTCTGCAACCTTAGCCTTTTCCAGAGCTGCCTTGCCCCACTCATAACAATCTCGATACGTCATCTACTCTTCCTCATCAGCAGTCACTTCTTCGTAATCCACCTCGTCAGCAGCCTCTTCCTCGGTATCTGCCTCCTCGAATTCATACCCGAAATTTTCCTGTAAGAATGCTCTCCAGTCAAACACCGCCTCGATAGCCGCGATGGCCACCTCAATCATTTCCTTGTCCGGCTCCTTGGTAGTCATTCGCTGAATCAGCATTCCCGGAAGGGATAAGAGCCACACAATGGGATTATTGCTTCTTCCTGCCAGACGGATGATTTCGTAGGAAATACCTGCTACAATGGGCATCATTGCAATACGCAGAAGCACCTTATACACCGGATTCTCCACCTGGATGAAGAAGAATAAAATAATACTTACAAAAAGTACGAAAAACATAAAGCTGGTGCCACATCTCTTATGAAGACGGGAGCATCTCTTTACGGTATTTACATCCAGAGCAAAGCCACGTTCCAGACAATTAATACACTTATGCTCTGCACCATGGTATCTGTATAATCTGCGGATATCCTTCATAAAGCTGATACCCCATACATATAAAACGAAGATAGCAATACGCACCGCGCCCTCGATAATGGCAATCAGGGATTTATTCTGCACATCCTCCGTAAAATAGGAGGAAATGAAGTACGGAAGCACAATAAAGATTCCCACCGCCAACACCATGGAGAAAATAGTGACGATGGTGGTTAAAAGCTCCTCTGCTTTTCCCTTGGTAATTTTGTTCAGCGCCTTGTCAATGCCGGATTCCTCTTCATCCTCTTCGTAAAAGCTGGCAGAGAAATTCAGACTCTTCATTCCTAGCATCAGGGAATCTACAAAATTGAAAATACCACGGATAAAAGGAAACTCCTTAAATCTCTTTCCGTGTAACACACCCTGATAATTCTGGATATCTACCTCAATTTCGCCATTCGGCTTACGAACAGCAACAGCGTATTTGTCATTGTTTTTCATCATAACGCCTTCCAGAACGGCCTGTCCACCGATACCGGAATAGCATGTTTTCCTACGTCTAGCCATCTTTTTATCTCCTCTCCACTTAAGCAAGGAAAAAAAGGTTGAGATAAATCTACCTCAACCTTTCCGAAATACTTATCCTTATTTAACGCCGTACTTCTTATTGAACTTGTCAATACGTCCATCAGCTCTGGCAACTTTCTGCTGGCCAGTGTAGAATGAATGGCACTTAGAGCAAACTTCTACGTGAATTTCAGCTTTGGTAGAACCGGTAACGAAAGTGTTACCACAGTTACAGGTTACGGTTGTCTGATGATACTCTGGATGGATTCCTTCTCTCATGTTTTCACCTCTCTATAATTACTATACGTT
>JAFTXD010000147.1 GCA_017461775.1 Lachnospiraceae bacterium | reverse complement strand
CTGAAACGCCTATTTTTCAAGGTTTTCGGGCATTTTACACCCACAATATCTTGTGTTTTTTTCTTCCTTTAACACAAGAAAGAGCTAAAATGTCCGAACTTTCAGAATAGTCCATACATTTCAGCTCACTTCTGTTTTTAGTACTCAATCAGTAAATCTGCGTAAATTCCACCCAGCTCTTTCATTCCCTTAGCAACAAGTCCTGCATATAATACTGCTCCTGCATATCTCAAATGGGTATTATCTGTTTTTCCTTCCATATAGTTGGAATAAAGCCCTGCATCGAAATTCATATACCAGTTTCTGGACTCTGTCTCACCGGCTCTTTTCATTTCAGCCCTGCTCATGCTGTACAAATCAATCAAGGGTACATTTAAGTTTGCGGCGGTCTGCTTCATACCTGCCACATAATCAGAGTGCGCTCCCATGCCAAGGTGTCCGTTCTCCATAAAGCATCTGCGCTCCAAAGGAGTAATGAGCACCGGATATGCCCCATGCTTTCTTGCCACCTCTACATAAATAGCCAGATTGTCCATATAAGTGGAATAAGGCTCCGTATATCTGGTGGGGTCCTCTTCCTTCTCATCGTTGTGACCGAACTGGATAAAAAGGAAATCCCCCTCTCCAATCAGCTCATCAATCTTCTGAAGACGTCCCTCATCAATAAAGCTTTTGGTACTGCGACCATTCTTTGCATGATTTTTGACTTCTACATCTTCCTTTAAATATAAGGAAAGAACCTGGCCCATTCCGGTCTGGGGATATGTAGTAATATCATTGGTCTGTACAGTGGAATCTGCTGCCCAATAAATTTTTCTCATAGTCTGTCTCCTACATAATGCAAAAGCGAGGAAGAACTTTCATTCCCCCTCGCCTGAATTCTTTAAATAAAGAACAAATTATTCCTTTACTGCACCAATATTTACACCCTTTACAAAGTACTGCTGTAAGAAAGGATACAGCATCATGAAAGGAAGGATTGCACTGATAATACCTGCATTGAACAGGGTATTCTGGGATACCTTGTATGCCGTGGTCGGCGTATCACCATCCATAATCATGTTTCGCAGTTTATACTGGAAGTTAACCTGATCATTATCAGTGATGTAAATCTTAACAGTTGAGTAATCGTTCCATACGGTAACTGCAAACATCAAACCGATTGATGCAAGAGCTGCCTTTGAAAGCGGAAGAACGATTCTGAAGAAAATTCCCATTGGAGAACATCCGTCAATCTTTGCAGCCTCATATAAGGAAGCAGGGATGCCTTCAAAGAAGTTTCTCATAAGTACGATATTGTATACGTTAATACCATGCTTGAATACAAGAATCCACATGTTATTAACCAAACCTAACTCTTTCATAACCAGATACTCAGGAATCATACCACCGGAGAAAATCATAGTGAATAATAAGAGTCCTGCGAAAAGGCTACGGCCAGGCATTTCAAACTGAATAAGTACATATCCACCTAAGGTAGATAATACAAGACCTAAGAGTGCACCTAAAATAGTGGTAACAACAGAGTTAATAAATGGTCTATACAGTGCCTGTGTCTCGATAATGGTCTTGTAACCATCTAAAGTGAACTTATCCGGCCAAATTCTGAACTGGTAAACACCTACTGCATTGAAGGAGTCAGATAAAACTTTCCACATTGGGACAATAATAATCAAACCAAGTAAGATAAATACGATGTAGTTGATTACATCAAACATCTGTACTTTCTTTTTCGGCTTGCGATATACTGCTGTTTCTGCCATATTCTTACCTCCTAAATGATTCCGCGACCACGGGTCTTCTTACTTGCCCAGTTACATACAAGAACAAGTACACAACCTACCATTGATCGGAAGAGACCTACTGCTGTAGAATATCCATAGTTTGGAAGTGCCATTGCGAAGGTCTGACGATAGATGTAAGTAGCACATACATCAGCTACGCTGTAAACCGCATTGTTATAAAGAACGAATACAGATTCGAACAGGTTCATAACTTTTGCAAGGTTTAAGATAAGTACGGTAATGATGGTATTGCCAAGTGCAGGTAAGGTAATGTAACGCATCTTCTGCAGACGGGTAGCACCATCGATATCACCAGCTTCGTACAACTCTGGGTTAATACCGGAAAGTGTTGCAAGGAAGATAATGGTTCCCCAACCGGTATCCTTCCAAAGGTTGATTACATAATAAATCGGTCTCCAGTAACCTTGATCCGCCAAGAAATAGATACCCATCTGATCCTTAGCAAGGATGCCCCATTCCTTCAACATTCCGTTTACCATACCGGTACTGGATGGTGATAAGAACAAACTGAAGATAGATGCAACTACTGCCCATGACATAAAGTGAGGCAGATAGATAATAGTCTGAAGTGTCTTCTTTGCCATCAGGTTACCCATTTCATTTAAGAAAATGGAAACTATTACTGATGCAAAGGTGCTGAGGATTAACTTAACAATACTCAGCTCTAATGTGTTTCTGAACGCAGTCCAGAAAGCAGTTGTGGAGAACATTTTCTCAAAATGTTTAAAGCCTACAAATACAGGCTCACCAACCGGCTTGTAATCGTATAATGCATAACGAACACCAAGCATTGGCCAGTAATTGAAAATAAGTAAGAAAATTAAAACCGGTAAAAACATTAAATAATAGCCTCTGTGGTTCCAAATACGCAGACCCAAAGGTTTTTTGCGGATTTCAATACCAGAAGCTGTGACGTTTTTCTTTTTGCCCATTCCGTCCTCTTCCTTTCATCGCTTATACAACATTTCTCTCAAACAACGGCCGGACTAAACTACGGCCGGGCGTCTTTCGTGAAATAACTGTCCTGCCTCACAGGAGACAGGACAGCCTATTTAACTATTTAAACCTTAACGGTTTATTTTTGTTTGGATTAGCCGTTTAACTCAGCTAAGCACTGCTCGATGGTAGCACCTACAACGTCAACGTAAAGAGTCTGCATTGCGGTATCAACATCCATACCTTCCTTAACAACCTGGGTAACTACCTGCATCTTTGCATCATAGATATCACCAGTAGAATTGGTATAGGTCTCAGAAGCAGGAGAAAGAGGAGCGTCGATACAGTTCTCGGTAAAGAACTTGTTACCAGCGTCTGCTAAATCTCCGGTAGCCTTGAATCCGTTAGTTAAAGGAGAGATTACAAGTGCAGGATCTAAGTGATTCTTCTTCCATACAGAGTTAGGATCGTTAGGAGACTGCTTTAAGTGGAACTTACCTTCTTCATAAGAGTAGGTCTTCTCCTTGTCAGTACCAGGATTGGTTACGAACTCTTCTGCCTTGGTTGACCAGTGAACATCTTCTGCACCATAGGTCCATAAGGTCTGAACTACATCACCATCCATCATGGTCTCGATGAATGCATCGAATACAGCCTGCTCACGAGTGTTATCTCCGTCACCGTCATCAATGATAACCCATACAGGAGCTTCTCTGTTGAGGTAACCACCAATCTCAGCAACCTCAGCGATAGGAGGTAACTGAACTAACTCTTCGTTAACTTCGTTCTTGATAAGGTTATCAGTTAAGGTCTGATACCAAGAACCTGCCCAGTAAGTGAATACACCTGAAGAACCGGTCTGATCGTTAGAGAACCACTTCTCACGAGCAATCTTAGTAGATGCAGTTAAAGATTCAGGATCGATTGCGCCATCAACATAAGCCTGACGAATTCTAAGTAATGCATCCTTGGTCTCCTGAGTATTGAAACCATCGTACCATACGCCGTTAGCATCCTGAAGAATTGCTGGGTAAGCATCCTGCCAGAACTCAGGTAAGTAGTTGATGTAAGGAGCTTCGTTTCCTAAGAAACCAGCTGCAACAACACCGTAGGTATCGCCGTTAGTACCATTTCCATCAGGATCTCCATCATGGAATGCCTTTAACATAGCATAGTAAGAATCGTAATCAGTTACAGTAGAAGCATCGATACCAACTGCATCTAACCAAGCCTTCTTAACGTAGGTTACACAACCATTACCATAGGTAGGAGCAAAACCGTAAAGCTTGCCATCCTTCTTAAGAGCTTCGTTGATTGCAGGAAGAGTCATTCTCTCCTGGAAATCAGCGTTCTCGTATGCTTCGGTCATATCCCAAAGAAGTCCGGTTGGAGCATACTGTGCATACATATCTGCAGACATGATGATTACATCAGGATAATCCTGAGATGCAAATAAACGACCTACTGCATCTACATAACCAGAGTGGTCTAACTGCTTAATTTCAAGGTCAACACCTACTGCATCTTCCCACTGCTTTTCGAAATCTGCCTGACCATTGTCTACAGTAGCGGTTAAGGTACCGTTAACTACCATTGTAACTTTCTCAAGCTTGAACTCTTCTGCTGCATCAGATGAACCAGCATTGTCAGAGCTGCCAGCGTTTGATTCAGTACCGCTGTTTGATGAGCCAGCGTTTGAGCTAGCAGGTTCTTCGCTACCGCCACAAGCTGCTAAAGAAACAACCATAGCAGAAGCTAAAAGTAAGGATAAAACTTTTTTCTTCATTTTTCTTCCTCCCATATAAAATGAAAAATATGTTGTTAGTGTTAAGGCTCATCGCCTTGACCTGTTCACACCTTAGCATTTGAGCGTAAATTTAGCAAGTGACAAAATTTGCTGTCGGGAACATAATTTGTTCACAGATTGTTCAAACCCTTGAATTTACTGGATTTTTTGTAAGTACTTACATATTGTTTTTTTTGTATAAAACTGATACAATGTCACTAAATTCATTAGCAATCTATCAATACTTTAGGAGACACTTTTGATGATTTTAGATAAAGAGAAGAGAGAAAACAGTACAAATGTACCAAAGGAAAATCATTCTCTCATGTTGAAAATGGTAACCTCTTACAGCATTTTTTTGCTTGCCATTTTGATTTTATTCTTCGTTTTGTTCGGCACAACATTTAATAACAGCCGTAATGTATACAATTTACAAAAGCAGACCACCATGGTCAGCAACGTGGAACAGTTCGAGAAGGACATTGATATCATGCAGGTCTACTGCAGGCAAATGCTCCAGCAGAAGGATTTCCGTCACATTATGAACTCATCCATCGTAAATGATAAATATATCGAACTGGGGCATCAGTTGCGAACTCTGATGGCTACAGATATTTATCCGGAATCCCTCCTTCCCGTGAATGAGGTATTCTGCTACTTTCCCTTGACAGAGTATATTTTATCTCCGGTGTATTTTATTCATCAGGACAAATTTTACAACTGGGCAAAAGGGTACCCATCCAACCTACAGGATTCTTGGAATGATATTCTGAATTTCTCATATTCCAGAAATCATTACAACCCCATGGATGTATTTCGCCCCAATTCTACCAAGGATTACTATTTATATCCCATTGATTTATCCGACTTATATTATTTGGAAGCAAATGCCATTATTTGTTTCGTTATCGACAAGGATGAGTTGCTAAAGCTGTTCAGTGGTTTTGATTTCTCCGACAAGAGTTCTTTCTTATTAATAATGGATGAGGATGATTCTCCTGTTTTGACCTTCGGAAATATCTCTGAAGAGAACTATGTTCCTATTTCCGGACTGAATTACGAGACCGGCTTCTCAGAATTATCTACCGGAATCACCATTGGTAAATATATTTCTGACCAGACAGGCTACACCTACTATTACAGCTTCCCTGCTTACAATACCACGGAAGGCATCCGCTCTTACCATATGGTATTTATCTTGGTAATTCTCCTTGCACTGGCAGGTGGCGGATATCTGGTGTACCGCTTCTCCAGAAGAAATGTGGAACCTATTCTGACTCTCGGTCATGAATTGCATGAAGCTGTGGAGGAAGGAAACCAGTTAAAGAAGGTTATGGACGTGCAGCGTCCCATTATATACCGTTCCTATGTAAAGAAGCTGATTTCCGGCAGTGTTACCACCAGTGAAGAAGCTTATTATATTATGAATTACTTAAATCTTCCTTATTATGATAAGATTTTCAACGTTCTTTATATCGTTGTTTACGATAATATGGAGGAAATCAGCGATGAATCGCTCAGAAATGACAATCACGTGAAGGAAATGGAGAACATTATTCTTTCCACCATTCAAAAATATTTCGGTGATGAATTGTTCTACTGCCGCCCCGTCAGCCGTACCTTCGCTCTTTTAATCAGCGAGGATGCTTCACAGGGTGAGGATTATATCTTGAAATTGCAGGAAAAAATTCTCCGCATTCACGATGAATTGCATGATAATTACGATATGTGGTTGTTTGCCGGTCTGGGCAAGAGCTGTGACAGTCCTTTAAATGTATGGGAATCCTACCAGCAGGCCCAGGAAGCCATCAGCTATGCAACGAAGAATTATATTTTCTTCCCTTACGAATTTATCAAAAAGGATTCCAAGGCATTCTATTATCCGCCGGAGGTTTCCACCAAGCTGATTCAGTTTATCACTACCGGCAATTTAGCCCAGGTGCGTGAATTATTTACCCTGATTCATCAGGAAAATATCGAAGAGCGTTCTCTTCCCATCAATCTGATTCAGTTTTTATTGTCAGATATTCGAAATACTTTACTAAAGGCACGCTTTACCCTTCCCGCAGGGGTGGATGCGGACGCTGCCCGTGCTCTGGATGAGCGCTTTAACAGCCCTCTCACCTTTAAGCTTTGTGAGGATATCGCCCTTAATCTCTGTGCCCTATTTACCAAGGATACGGAGGATGAAAATCTTGCTGTGACCATCGAAAAATATATTCAGGCTAATTTTAAGGATCCATCCCTGTGTCTGAACAAAATTTCCGACGAGTTCCAGATATCTGAGAGCTACTTCTCTCATATGTTTAAGGAGAAAACCGGAGCCAACTTCTCCACCTATCTGGAGAATCTCCGCATGGGCGAGGCCATGCGTTTAATCAAGGAAACAGATATCAGCTTAAACGAGCTGTACCTCATGGTGGGCTACAACAATCCTACCACCTTCCGAAGAGCATTTAAAAAGGTGTTTGGTGTCACCCCAAGCAGCGTAAAATAAATCAGGAGATACCTATGGAAAGAGCAATTTTAGACTTTATAGACAGACTGGAAAAAACAGAGGTTCCCATGCATGCAGTTTTACTGATGCAAAAGGGGCATTTAATTACCGAAGGCTACTATGCCCCTTATAAAAAAGACACTCTTCATCGCATGTTCTCCATTGTAAAGAGCCTGAACGCGCTCTGTATTGGACTTTTAGAGGAAGAGGGCAAATTACAGCTTACAGACAAAATCGTGGATTATTTCCCAGATAAGCTGCCGGATGTGGTTCATCCCTTCTTAGCAGCCATGACCATCGAAGATATGCTTCGCATGCGTTCCTGCCACGCACAAACTACCTATAAATTATGTGATATGGAGTGGGTTGAGAGCTTTTTCAAAACGCCCCCCTCACACAAGCCCGGCACCGTATTTCATTACGATACCTCTGCGGCTCATGTACTCTGTATGCTGGTAGAACGTGTCAGCGGAAAGCCCATGTTCACTTATTTCCGTGAAAAGATCACCGATGAAATCGGTTGGTCCAAGGATGCCTACCTGATTGACAACGACTTCGGCGACCCTCAAGGTGGCAGTGGCCTGATGTGTACCCCCGAGGATTTACTACCTTTGGCAAAGCTCCTTATTCAGGAAGGTAACTGGGAAGGAAAACAGATTTTACCGAAGGAATACTTAAAGAAAGCTACTTCCAACCTGACCCCTAACGTAGTGACTGGTGGAGTCAAAAGCGAGCGAATGGGCTACGGTTACCAGATTTGGTGCGGTGAGCACGGCACCTTTGTTCTCTATGGCATGGGCGGCCAGCTGGCCATCTGCTTCCCGCAGTATGATTTTATCTGCGTTACCTGTGCCGATTCCCAGGGTATGGGCGGTGGCAATCAGTTTATTTATAATGCGCTACACGAGACAATTCTTCCCGCATTACAGGAAGAAAAGTCTCTGACCGCTGAAACAAAGGCAATTACAGAGCGCGTAAGCAATCTTTGCATTGCTCCCCTCTGCTCCGAACCAGTGGTTACAAATACCGCGAAGCGTATCATCGGACGCACTATAACCTTTGCACCCAATGCGTCCGGATTTACCCATGGTCATTTCACCTTTACAGAGGACTTCACGGAAGGAACCTTCCACTACAGCTATGAAGATAAGGATTGCAGTCTTCCGTTCTCCCTTACGAAATGTAAGGAGGGCATTTTCCCTGTATACGATATGTTCTGTGCCACCAGCGCTGCATGGCTTGCAGAGGATACCCTGTACCTTAAGAGCCACATCATTGACGCCTCCGTGGGTAGCGTCCATATGGAATTTGTCTTCGGCGATGAAGATGTAACTGTCTTTATCAAAAAAATCGAAGAAACCATATTCAACGAATACAACTGCCATTTATACGGTACCTTCGCATAAAGAATCTATTTCAAAGAAAAAACCATAGTTTTGTGTCATGTAAGTTCACAAAACTATGGTTTTATTTTACCCTCTTTTATCCAAAAATCCCTGTGCCAGAATCAAATCCTCCGGCGTGGTGATTTTAATATTCTCATAAGAGCTTTTCACCAGCTTCACCTTTTCTCCGGTCATATGCTCCACTACCATGGCATCGTCCGTGATGACCACGCCCTGAGCAGTCAGTTCCGAAAGCTGCTCCACCAGCTTCTGATACGCCTCATAGATTAATTCTCCCTCAAACACCTGTGGAGTTTGAACCGTCCACACCAGGTCTCTTTTCGGGGTGGACACTGCAAATCCCTGCTCATCCCCAATTTTGATGGTATCCTTCACCGGCACAGCCGCCACACACGCCTTGTACTCCTTCGCCGCCAGATAAGTATCCCGGATAATCTGCTCCGTCACCAAGGGTCTCGCGCCATCGTGAATGGCGATGTAAGTCTTCTCTGTCAAAAGTCTCTGGGCCTTTGCAGCCTTCAGACCATTCCATACAGAAAAATATCGTTCAGAACCGCCTTCGGTAATAATCGCTACCTTGGAAAAACCATATTTTTCCACAATTTCCTTCCGTACAAACTCTTCTTCCCCGGCTCCAACCACCAGTACAATCTCCGAAACCGACTCACTTACAGAAAAAGCCTGCAGTGCATAAGTGAGCACTGGCTTTTCCTGTAATTCCATATACTGTTTTGCAACCTTACTGTTCATGCGCTTTCCGGCACCTGCCGCAAGCACAATGGCAATTAACTTGTCCATAAGCTGCTCCTAAACCTTTTCAAAGAATTTTTCCAGCTTCTTTATTACATCAACTCTTTCAAACAGCCACTTAGCAATGGGCTTCTCCAGAAAATAATGTGATATAGCCCCCACCAGAAAGCTCACTGCGGTGTATAAGAGCATCGCATAGCCGGATTTTAAATTTACCGTAAGATTCATCATGGAAAAAATCACATACACAGCAAAGAGAACAACCAAATGCCATACGTATGTATTAAAGGAAATACTACCTAACTCCCCCCAGATGCGATGTCTGAATACTCGCTTTGCGAGAGATGTATTAACGATGACCACAATAGCCGCATAGACAACAAATGTCATCAAATATTCCGGTGCATATACGTTTGCATATCCATTGCGCATTATATACATACTCGCAGTAATACCGGCCACTATCGCCAACAAGGCTTCTAGGATAGTACTTTCTCGCTTTTCATACATTTTTCCTAATATCAGTCCAAAAAAGAAAGCGTAGTATCCCCTTCTGGTAAACGCATTCAAAAGTGGTAATTGGATAGAATGCGTCCCAATTGCCACACCGAGAAAAATCATCCCCAAAAACAAGTAAAGGGGGCTAATGCCTTTGTTATGACATATTCGCACAATCATGTAAAAAAAAGCATAACACAAAAGAAGTACGCTAATGTACCAGGTAGGATTATTAATATATCGTACTTCCGGGAAAATGCCTCCCACCTGCATGCCCAGAGCCGTCTGAATAGTTCCCCAAATATCCAATTTTACCGGCGAAAGAATCCATACATACGAAGGATTTTCTATAGTATTATAAAGGACTCCCAACAATTCATAGACAACTGCTGCAATGGCAGTCATTGGTATCAGCCTAAAATATCGTTTTCCAAAAAAATGGGCAAATGACATGCCATTACAAATTGGTTCAATATATTTCACAAGGACAAATCCTGACAACAGGAAAAAAAACTCCACCAGAAGCCCAAAATAAAATGCCCCTCCATAAAAATTGACTCCCTCATTAAAATATAATCCTACCATCTGCTGATAATGATGAAATATAATCAGTATCATACCCACTATTTTTAAAAAATCAATCGCATATTTTCTTTCCATTTGTACTTCCTCAATCCAATACTATCTCTCGCCCAGCTTCAAATTCGGCACCGCATTTAAGTCCAGATTGCTTCTTACGCCCTTCTGAAACTCATAATAGCCTGCCACACCAATCATAGCAGCATTGTCCGTACAGAAAATAGGGCTTGGATGATAAAAATTCACTTTATTCTTTGCACAGGCCTCTTCAAAAGCTCCCCTCAGGGAAGAATTGGAAGCAACGCCCCCGGCAATGGCAAACTTATCATATCCAAACTGCTTCACCGCGTGCATGGAATGCTCCACCAGCACATCAATCACCGCCTTCTGGAAGGAAGCCGCAATATCAGCCTCGCAGATGCTCTCCCCCTTCATCTGACAGCCATTGATATAATTCAATACTGCGGATTTCAAACCACTAAAGCTGAAATCATAGGCATTTTCTCCCACCTTGGCACGTGGAAATTTGATAGCGTCGGGATTGCCCTCCTTGGAAAGCTTATCTATCTTAGGACCTCCCGGATAGCCCAGTCCAATGGCTCTGGCAACCTTATCAAAGGCTTCTCCTGCCGCATCATCTCTGGTTCTTCCGATAATCTCATATTCCCCATAATCCTTCACCAAAACCAGATGGGAATGCCCCCCGGATACCACCAGACACACAAAGGGTGGCTCTAAATCCGGATTTTCTATGTAATTGGCGCTGATATGTCCTTCAATATGATGCACTCCCACCAATGGGATATCCGTTGCAAAGCTGATTGCCTTCGCCGCGGACACACCTACCAAAAGCGCGCCTACCAGTCCCGGACCGTAGGTTACTGCGATGGCATCCATATCTGAAAGCTCTGCACCTGCCTCTGACAACGCCTCTTCAATCACCTGATTGATTTTCTCAATATGTTTTCTGGATGCAATCTCCGGCACCACACCGCCATACAGGGTGTGCAGCGCTATCTGGGAGGAAATCACATTGGACAGTACCTCCCTGCCGTTACGAATCACTGCCGCTGCTGTTTCATCACAGGAGCTTTCAATTGCCAGTATTAATGTATCGTTTTCCTTCTTTTCCATCTCTTTTCAGCCTAAGCCTTCCTAATCCACATATACATTCTCGGCCAAATCCCAGCCGTAGATTTTCCAGTGCTTTTTCTCATCCTTACGAAGCAGATATACCTCCACGGTAGACTCCGTGGTCTTGCCTGTAGTAATACTATAGCCACAACGGATTCTGGCAAAATCATATCCATCCGCCGAAAACTCCTCCACATCCACACTGCTCGCCACAGAGGCGCTGGAAATCCGGCGATTCTGCTCCTTATACTGCATAATCTCCAGTGTCAGTCCCGCAATATATGTATCCCATGGATTATTCTCCACCAATTCAGCGTCATAGAGAAGTCTAGCCTGATGAGCCAGTGCCTCGATTTCTTCTGCGGAACAATCCTCATTATAAAAGCATTTCATCACTTCATTATAATAGCGGATAACCTCTCTGGGAGAGGGCGGATAATCCTTTTCCAAATCCCTGACCAGTACCTTCTGCACGGTGGTCAGGTTCTGCTCCTCCACCGCCGTTCTGTCACGGCTTACCAGATAACAGTAGTAAGCAGCCATGCTCACCACCAGTACCGCTATCACTAAAACTGTCCATGTGCTCTTCTTGCTACTCTTCATATTAACACCTACTCCTCAAACTTAAGCTCCACACTTCTGCCATCCCTCGCCGCTATGGACTCCGGAAAAATCTTCTTTACCTCACCCATATATTCCTCGGGTCTGGTAAGAGAAGGACTGTAGTGTGTCAGCCACATTTCCTTTACCCCGGCATCCCTGGCAATTCTGGCTGCTTCATACATGGTCATATGCTTATATTCTCTCGCCTTCACCAGCTTGTCCGGCTCCCCATACATACCCTCGCAAATAAATAAATCCGCTCCTGCAGCATGCTCCTTAATACTTTCCGTAGGTCTGGTATCTGTGCAATAGGTAAGCTTAATCCCCTTTCTGGCACCACCCAGCACCATATCCGGTGTATAGACCTTTCCCTCATACTCTACACTTTCACCCTTTTGCAGGATTCCCCAATAATTTCTGGGGATATTGAGCTCCATAGCCTTATCCAGCTGGAATTTACCAATACGGTCAATAACCATGTTATAACCGTAGCAGAGCACATTATGATTTACCTTAAATGCCTCCATCCGAAAACCATCAAAGGTAAAGGTCTGGTTCACATCCTCAATCTCCATACATTCAATGGAAAAAGGTAGCTCCGGTGCAATTACCCGCAAAGCGTTTACCACTCTGGTCAATCCCTTGGGACCAATCAAAAGAAGCGGCTCCGTCCGCTCCGCATTGCCCATGGTAAGCAGCATTCCCGGCAGACCACTGATATGATCCGCGTGGTAATGAGTGAAGCAAATAATGTCAATAGGCTTGGGACTCCAACCCTTTTCCTTCATGGCAATCTGCGTTCCCTCTCCACAGTCAATCAATATACTCTTTCCATTATATCTCATCATCAACGATGTGAGCCATCTGTAGGGAAGAGGCATCATGCCTCCCGTCCCCAGCAAACATACATCCAGCATTTAATTCTCCAATCCAAGCTACAAAAATTCCCGAATCTCCGTAATCGTCACCGGAATCCGAAAGCTAGCTATTAAATCCTCATAGCAGTCCTCACAAAGAGAAAAGCTGTGAATTTCACCATCATGGTGACTATGATATCCAAAGGCACAGGCCGAGGAAAATACCCCCTCCTTTGCCACACCATTTTCTTCCTTAATTTTACGCCCACATCTGTTGCATGCACTCATTTTCATACCTCCATCTATTCTTACAGATAGAGTATATCAAATAACTACCATACATGATGGTGGTAAATCCTACCGCTTTCTGCGCCACATAATCATGGCGTCCTCCGTGGGCCTCTCATAAAAACGGGGACGGATTCCTTCCGAAACAAATCCCAGCTTTTCATACAACGCAATGGCGGGTGCATTGCTGACTCTCACCTCTAAGGTATAGTCTGTAATCCCCATTGCATCCCCCTCTTTAAAGAGGAGCTCCATCATCTCTGTGGCAATTCCCCGGCCCCTACAGGCCTCCTCCACCACCACATTGTTGATATTTCCTTCGGAAAGGACATTGGTCACACCAAGGGATGCCACAATTCTGCCATCCTCTTCCGCTACATAATACAGACTGTTTTCATCCGCCACCAGATGCCGGAAATCCTCCGGTGACCAGGGCATACTGAAGGCCGTGCCATTTAGTACACTGACTGCCTCCACATCTCTCTCTTCCAATCTACGAATTACTATCACTGTTTTTCTCTTCTCTTTCCCGCTCTGCCTGACTTTTCCGCAGATACTCCGGTTCGTGGGCTGCTGCAGACACGATTTTTCCCTGTTTTGCATATACCATGGCTAGGGCAGCTACACTTCCTGCATTTTGATGACTTCTGTGAGAAGGAGCAAACACATACTTCTCCTCACTGCGTGCCTTGATGCACTCCTTATACACCGGAACACCATCACCAAGGAAAATCACCTGTCCCTCCAGAGTCTGGCAGAAATCCAGAAGCTCCTCCATATCCATGGCACACTGCTCCTTTATGACAGTAAGTGCCTCGCCCTGAAAATGATATACACCGGTGTACACCTGATTTCTTCTGGCATCAATAATGGGGCAGATATACTTATCCGTTCCCCAAAGATTATATGCCAAACCTTCCAATGTAGGCACCTCTACAATATCCTTCTTAAGAGCCAGCGCCAGACCTTTGGCTGTTGCAGAACCAATTCGAAGTCCGGTAAAGGATCCTGGACCCGCAGCCACAGCGATATAATCTACACTCTCCAAATCCAGCTCTATCATCTTCTTCACTTCCTCCAGCATAGGAAGAAGTGTCTGGGAATGTGTCTTTTTATGATGAATGGTATACTCCGCCAGCAGCACGCCGTCCTCTGCCACTGCCACGCTTGCTACCAGTCCGGAACTGTCTATTGCCAAAACCTTCATAACGTACCCTATCTTTCTATGGTTTTCATCTCTATTTTGCGGTAATCAAAGCCCTTCTCCAGGTCCTTTTCAATGGTAATACGGCAGTAGGAATCCGGCAAAATCTCTTCGATTAAATTGGCCCACTCAATCAGGCAAATGCCCTCTCCGTAGAACATATCCTCATAACCGATTTCGTCCATTTCCTCCACATCACCAATACGGTATACATCAAAATGATAAAAGGGCAACCTTCCCTCCTCATATACCTGTACAATGGTAAAGGTGGGACTGTTCACCGGCTCCGTGATGCCAAGTCCCTCTGCCACGCCCTGGGTAAATACAGTCTTTCCCACTCCCAGGTCGCCAATCAGGGTATACACTTGACCGGGCTTTGCATTTTGCCCCAGCTCTTTCCCTATTTGAAAAGTCTCCTCAGGAGAAAAACTCTCCCAAATTCTATCCTGCATACATTATCTCCAACTAAAAACGAATCTTCACCTTGGCCGGCGGCATGTGGGTAGAAATCACCTCTATCAGTGCCGGAAGCTGCTCACCCACCTGACTTTTCGGGAAAATGGTGGCATTGACCTTGGTGGTATATACGATGATGCTTCTTGTGGTAGAAGTAGCCTTATACATATTCTCCCACTCCTGACTCTGGGTCTCATCTCCCTGTGAAACCGTGATGCCCTTCTCATCCAATACATAATGTAGAGGAGCCTTAAAAGCCGGATTTAATAGCGCCTGCTGCTTACTTTTAATCTTCAGATTCCAGGGCAAATACAAAAGGAGCACCATCCCCAGAATCACATACAGCCACATCTGTGTACTGAGACCAATCACTACCATCAGACCTCCAAAACAGCTGCCAATGATACCGGCAGGCGTATTGTAGGTATGAGCCATCATATAATCGTATAAATCTTTTGCATCAATCTTAATATCCAATTCAACCATTCTACACATCCTCTAAACAAAGAAGCCACTTAAGCACGACTTCTGCCTTGCTTAAGCAGCCTCCATATTACTCTACTGTTGAAGTACAGTGTGGACACTTCACCGCATCCAAAGCAATTTCTGATTTACAATATGGGCACTTCTTGGTGGTAGGTGCCGCTACAGGTGCAGGCTCCTCGGTCTTTAACTTGTTAATGGCCTTCACCATTACAAACACCACGATTGCCATAATTAAAAAGTTGATAACACCGGAAATAAAATTACCATAGTTTAAGGTTGCTGCTCCGGCCTCTGCAGCTTCTGCCGCAGTTGCATATGTATTGCCATCCAAAGCAATAAACCAATTGGAGAAATCCAGCTTGCCGGTAAATAAGCTAAGCACCGGCATTACGATATCCTTAACCAGCGAGTTAACAATACCATTAAATGCTCCACCGATAATCACACCAACTGCCAAATCAATCATATTACCCTTCAGGGCAAATTTCTTAAATTCTTCTACCGTTTTATTCTTCTTCATAAGTATCTCCCATCTTTTGCGGAATAATCAATCTAATTATACTCACACCGGCAGAAAAATGCAAGTACTCCCTAGTTTTTATACACAGACTTCAGAATAGGACTTAAAGGCTTATAAATCAATAACGTAATGACGGAAACCACCGTTCCCTTAATGATATTCATGGGTGCTACACATGCTACCACGAAACTTACAATGTCCCCACTCTTTACGAAAGGATTCACCTCTTCTCCCATGGCAAGAAGCACATCCATGGGCATACCATAGAGCTCTGCAAATGCCGGAAGCAGATAAATGGCATTAAATGCAGTTCCAAATACGGTAAGTACCAAGGTTCCTGTAATAAGACCTACCGCAGCACCCTTTTTCTTTCTCCAGAAGGTATAAATAGCCGCTGCCGGGATAATCAGGCTACAGCCCACCGTAAAGTTTGCAAGCTCGCCCACAAAAACGGTAGTGGTGCCATTAATCAAAAGGTTTAACAGAATCTTGATAAACTCCATCAGTACACCTGCCGCTGGACCGAAAGCCAGTGCACCAATCATAATGGGCAGCTCACTTAAATCCAGCTTATAAAAAGGCGGTGCAAAGGGAAGAGGTACTTCAAATAACATCAGCACCGTGGAAATGGCGGAAAACATACCAATCATGGCCATCTTCCTTGTAGTTAAAAACTTCTCGCTGCTGCCGTTTCTTTTCTGTGCCAGCTTCTCCAAAAGCAATGCCACCAATAAAAGCGCTACAATAATCCCGAAAAATTCCAGTACAAAGACCAGATTCTCCTTCACAGTTACAAATAATTCATTCATGTTGATTCTCCTTTCAACTTACAAAAAATAGTTAAAGGAAAGTCTTCTGCCACATCCAGTGTAGCAACGACTACCCTTCCAAGGGTTCCGAAGCGGTGGCTAGTCACCCCTGTAAGGGCAGTCGTTACTACACTGAAAAACCCCGGACTCGCGCGCAGTCCGGGGCATAGATAGACTTATCCTGTAGCGTTTCTTCTTTCATCCAGACTATACTGTTGGTACCGGAGTTGCACCGGTTCAGCCATTCACCTATGGTAAATGGGTCGCGGACTTTACCGCCAGTAGGGAATCGCACCCTGCCCCGAAGAATTTCTTTCATTAGGAATATATGCTATATTTTATTTTTTGTCAACATTTTTAATCTTCATTGTCAAAGAAATTCTCTTCTTCGCCACATCACAGTCCAGAACCTGCACCTCTACGATGTCACCCACACTCACTGCCTCTAACGGATGCTTGATGAACTTCTCCGTAATCTGGGAAATATGATCCAGACCGTCCTGATGCACACCGATATCCACAAAGACACCAAACTCGATGACATTACGAACCGTTCCCTTCAAAATCATGCCCGGCTTTAAGTCTTTCATATCCAGAACGTCACTG
>JAFTXD010000146.1 GCA_017461775.1 Lachnospiraceae bacterium | reverse complement strand
CCTTGGAGTGCTTTCCAGCTTTTATCAAGGACTTTTCTTATCGCCGACAGTAACAGCGGGGGCGTTAAAGGGTGCAATTTTTGCGGCAAATATTTATGAGAACTTAGGTTTCCCGGTGATTCCAAGCGGAAACGAATCCAGACATGATATTATTCAGGCTGTGACCTTTGGAAATCCGGAGGGCGTGATTGCTTTCTGTGAGGGGATTCAGGCGGCAGCACCGGTGGATAGTCATGTGACTCCGGAGCCATGGGATATGCCGGGGTATGATGCCAAGGTGATTATGGCGGCGGGAGCTTTTGTATCCGGTTCCTCCATTGAGCTTTCTGCGGATGGTCCCATTAAACCGCCCTATGCGGTATATTTCCAGGGAGGACTTACCTGGCAGCATGCTAAGTTCGGTATCTTAAAGTCCTTGCAGCAGCTGGTGAATAAGGGACTGGTCAGTGTCGAAGTTTTGGTACAGGCTATCGAAAAAGTGAAATAAA
Source organism: Lachnospiraceae bacterium (assembly GCA_017461775.1). Taxonomy (GTDB): domain Bacteria; phylum Bacillota; class Clostridia; order Lachnospirales; family Lachnospiraceae; genus Acetatifactor. Next base: position 13,407 of record JAFTXD010000146.1, on the reverse strand, counting down.
AGCAGAAAAGTTTTAGATTGTTTTTAGTATACAGCATTTTTAAAATGTGTTACTATATCGTTATGATTATACGAAAGCAGAGGGAAATACGTCTTGAAAAGAGTAAATTGGACCTTTGTGATTTTAGTCTTAATCGGTTATATGCTTGGAAGCTTTATCGGTACCTATTTTGCCAACAGCTTCTTAAACTACGGAGCCACCTTCGGACTGACCAGTCCGGTGGAGCTGGATCTTGGGTTTATGCTACTGACCTTTGGACTGAAATTTCAGATTACCATTGCCAGTGTCCTTGGAGTCATTATTGCACTGGTGGTATATAAGTTTATCCGTTAGACTTAAAACCTTGTACGTGTCGGAGAAGGCGGACAAGGAGTAAAAATGGAAAAAGTAAAACATCTTCCCGAAAACCAGAACCAGCCCTATGAGAAATTTGTTTCCCATGGACCAAAGTCACTGACCGACAGCGAGCTGATAGCCATCATGCTTCGCACGGGCACCAAGGACAAGTCAGCACTTATGCTGGCTCAGGAGGTGCTACAGGCCGGAAACTATGAGAAAAAGGGGATTTTAGGGCTGTATGATATCTCTTTAAAGGATTTGTGCCGGATTAAAGGAATCGGTATGGTGAAGGCAGTGAAGCTGAAATGCATTTTGGAGTTGTCCATGCGGCTAAGTACAGCTCATGCCAGGGAAGGATTAATTGTAAGGCAGCCTAAGACCATCGCCTGCTACTACATGGAGCAGCTCCGCCATCGTAAGACGGAATGTGTAATTGTAGCCTGCATTGATGGGAAGGGAGAGCTTACATATGAAAAAAAGATTTCGGAGGGCAGCGTGAAAATGTCACTGATTTCGCCCAGAGAAATCTTCTTGCAGGCACTGAAGCATGAAGCGGTCAATATCATTCTGGTGCACAACCATCCCAGCGGAGACCCGACTCCCAGCAAAGCGGACGAGATATTGACGCAGAACGTTGCTATGGCGGGAAAACAGATGGATATTCCCCTCCTTGACCACATTATCATTGGGGACAACTCTTATTTTTCGTTTCGGGAAGCAGAACTTTTATAAAGGGGGCATTTCGCTTTGAGTAATAATGAATTTGGTATTGATTTAGGTACCAACAATATTAAGATTTACAGTAAAAATGATGACAAGATTTTATTGGAAAAGAACATGATTGCTATCGCCAATAAGAGAGAGATTTTCGCATATGGTGATTCTGCATTTGAAATGTATGAGAAGGCACCCAGCAATATCAATATCTCTTATCCTTTGTCCAACGGTGTAATTGCGGATATTAAGAACATGGAGCTTTTAGTAAGATATTTTATCGGTGATATCCAGAAGGGCAACACCAAGCCTTCGGACTTCTACATCGCAGTTCCTACGGATGTAACGGAAGTGGAGAAGCGTGCATTTTACGATTTGATTAAGGATTCCAATGTGAAGGCCAGAAAAATCATGGTAGTGGAGAAGGCGGTAGCCGATGGTCTGGGCATGGACATCGATGTGAAGAATTCCCAGGGGGTTATCGTGGTAAACGTGGGCTTTGAGACGACGGAAATCTCCATTTTATCCCTGGGCGGTATTGTCCTAAGCCGTCTGATTAAGGTAGGTGGCGCGAAATTTGACGATGCCATTAAGAATGCCATCCGTAAGGAGTTCAGCTTGATTGTAGGCGGTAAAACCGCAGAAAACGTAAAGAATTCTCTTGCAGAGCTGGAGGAAGAGCAAAAAGGAGCTGTAGTATACGGCAGAGATATTGTAACCGGTCTCCCGGTAGAGAGAGTGATTCCTACAGACCTTGTGGTTGATTGCTTACAGGAGCATTTCCATGCGATTATAGATAACGTTAAAGTGATTTTGGAGAGAACGCCACCCGAGCTTGCGGCAGATATTTTCCGCAACGGTATCTACCTTACCGGAGGTGCTTCCCAGGTGAGCCACTTGGCACAGCAGCTTCATGAGGGTACCGGCCTTAAGGTGAATGTTTCCGAGAATCCTTTAACCAGCGTTGCCATTGGATTATCTAAGATTATCAAAGATGACAAGTATAAATCTGTTGCCTATTCAATCGAGGGAATGAGTAAATGAGTCCGGTAGTAAGGAGAAAAGGGGAGAGGTTTACTTTACCGAGTAAATATCTCCTTTTTATATTGACGTGTGTATGTGTGGTTCTGATGATTGTATCACTGGGAACCGATTTATTTAATAAGCCTTTAAATGCTACGGTAAGCTATGTGGTGGTGCCCTTTCAGCAGGGCATCAGCAAGGCGGGAACCTGGCTGGCAAACCGCAGTGAGGAACTGGTGCAGATTCGGGAGCTCCTTCAGGAAAATGAGGCCTTAAAGGAGCAGATTGCGGAACTCACGGTGGAGAATACCCAGCTTTTGCAGGAAAAGACGGAGCTAAACCGCTATCGTGAGCTTTATAAGCTGGATATGCAGTATGACAGCTACACCAAGGTTGGCGCTAAGATTATCAGTCGTGATGCCGGCAACTGGTATTCCACCTTTATCATTGATAAGGGAACGGACGACGGTCTCCTTCTGGATATGAATGTTATCGCCGGAGGCGGTCTGGTGGGACGCATCACCTCCATCGGCCCTAACTGGGCAAAGGTGACCTCCATTATCGATGACAATTCCAATGTGTCTGCCAAGACGCTGGCCACCTCGGATCTGATGATTGTGTCCGGTGATTTGGCCTCCATGTCTGAGGGCGTCATTCGGTTCAGCCAGTTAATCGACAGTCAGGATGCGGTGGCGGAAGCGGATAAGGTGGTAACCTCCCATATCAGTGACAAGTATCTTCCGGATATTCTGATTGGTTACATCTATTCCGTGGAAAAGGATTCCAACAACCTGACAAAGTCCGGCTATTTGGTTCCGGCAGTAGATTTTGAGCATTTAGAGGATGTACTGGTTATCCTGGAGCGCAAGGAAACCACCTAAGGAGTAGTATTATATTATGATTCGAAAGCTGATTGTAGCACTGCTTATCTGGTTTAGCTTTTTGCTCCAGACCACGGTGTTTAAGGGGTTATCCTTTGCAGGAATCGTGCCCAATTTACTTATTATTGTCATTGCTTCCTTCGGATTTATGAGGGGAGAAGAAGCCGGTATCTGGATTGGCTTTTTTTCCGGCCTGTTATGTGATGTATTTTTCGGAGAAGTAATTGGATTCTATGCACTTATCTATATGTGTATAGGCTTTGTAAATGGCAAATTTAATCGAATATTTTACCCGGAGGATATTAAGCTTCCTATTGCACTGATTACCATCAGTGACCTTTCCTATGGTATGATTTGCTACATTTTATTATTCCTTCTTCGGGGGAAATTCGATTTCCTGTTTTATTTTAAAAATATAATTTTTCCGGAGACGGTGTATACCATTTTGATTACCTGTCTCTATTACCCCATGATTCTTTTTATCAATGAGAGGCTGGAAAAGCGAGAAAAAAGGAGCTCAAAGAAATTTGGATTGGTTCGATAAGTTAAAAGAGGACATTCTCATATTTTTTACCAGCAGACTGACCATATTGACCCTTGTGTTTATTGCATTTGGAGGGATTTTACTGTATCGTCTGTTTGATTTGCAGATTGTCCAGGGACAGGAGTACTTAGACAAGTTTATATTGGAAACAGAAAAGACCCGCAGTATCTCCAGCTCCCGCGGTACCATCCGGGATTGTAACGGTGTGGTGCTGGCTTATGATGAGCTGGCGTATTCGGTGAAGATTGAGGATGTTTATGAGTCCGGCAGGCAAAAGAACGCCCAGATGAACGAGACCATTTATAAGCTGATTAAGATGGTGGAAAAAAATGGGGACGGCATCATTACGGATTTCAGCATTTATATTGATGAAAACGGGGATTTTGCCTTTAGTAAGTCGGGTACCAAGCTGCTTCGTTTTTTGGCGGATGTGTATGGACATACCTATATTGATGATTTGGAGGAGCACGAGAGAAATGCCTCTCCCGATGATGTAATGAATTTCCTTGGTAGTAAATCCGACGGATTTGCCATCGGAGATTATGAGGAGGAAGGCAATTCCAAGTCCGATTTTATCCCGGGAAAGGGCTACACCAAGAAGGAATTTCTACAGATGGTGACGGTGCGCTATGCCATGAAGCTGACAAGCTATCGTAAGTACATCGGTACTACGGTGGCTACGGATATCTCCGACAGAACGGTGGCTGTGATTATGGAGAACAGCGCAGAGCTTCCCGGAGTAACCATCGAAGAGGATACGGTGCGCAGATACAATGACAGTATGTATTTTTCTCATATTCTGGGCTACACCGGTAAGATTGACAGTGATGATCTGGTGACCTTGAATGAAAAGGATTTGAAAGAGGGCGGCACCGGAGAACGATATAATATCAATGATATTGTGGGACGTTCCGGCATCGAGTATTATATGGAGACCACCTTACAGGGTACCAAGGGCTACGAGAAGGTAGTAGTAGATAATATGGGTCGTGTAATCAGCATCTTAGAGCGCAAGGAGGCTGTGGCGGGAAATGATGTGGTGCTTACTATAGACAGTGAGCTGCAAAAGGCGGCTTATAATACCTTAGAGCAGCGCATCGCCGGTATCGTGGCAGATAAGATTATCAATGCCAAGGAGTATAATCCGGGGAAGAATGATACCAACTCCGATATTAAGATACCCATTTATGATGTGTATTATGCGGTGATTAACAACAGTGTCATTGACATTACCAGATTTACGGAGGATACTGCCGGAGATACGGAACGGGCAGTTCATGAAAAATATCTGGAGTATAAGGCTTCTACCTATGAGAAGCTGATGAATGAATTGAAGGAAAAGAAGACGGTATATAACAAGCTGACCCTGGAATACAAGGTTTACCAGAGTTATATTGTTACCCTTTTAAAGGAGCAGGGCATTTTAAATACCGCTTTAATCAATAAAGAGGACAAGACACAGATTGCCTGGGCTACGGATGAGGTCATCAGTCTGCATGAGTACTTAAATTACTGTATTTCCCAGAACTGGATTGATGTCAGCCGCCTGGAGCTGGAGGGTAAATACTCCGATTCCACGGAGATTTATAATAAAATCTGTGAGTATATTCTGAAGATTATCGATTCCAATCTGGAGTTCCAGAAGAGAATCTATCGTTTTATGATTAAGAATGATGTGATTTCCGGCAGGGAAATCTGTAAGATTCTCTGTGAGCAGAATGTCATTGATGTGCCCATGGAGGAGGAGCAGAAGCTCTTTGACGGGGACATCAGTGCTTATAATTTTATGATGAACCGTATCCGGAATCTGGAGATTACGCCCGCCCAGCTGGCATTGGATCCCTGCAACGGCTCCATGGTAATCACGGATGTAAATACGGGGGATGTACTGGCCTGTGTTACCTATCCGGGCTATGACTTAAATAAAATGGCCAATACGGTGGATGCGGATTATTTTGCAAAGCTTTTGACGGACAAGTCCAATCCGCTGATTAATTATGCAACTACCTACAGTGCGGCACCCGGTTCTACCTATAAGATGGTGTCCGCTACCGCAGCTCTTTGTGAAGGAGTGGAGACTCTTACCAGCAAGACCAATTGTGTGCAGCTTTTTGACCTGGTATCGCCGCCTCCTTCCTGCTGGAAGAAATATGGTCATGGTCATCTGAATGTTACAGGTGCTATCTGTAACTCCTGCAACTATTATTTCTACAATGTGGGCTATAAGCTGGCTACCGTTTCCGGAAGCTATGTGGCTGAGGATGGTTTAAATACGCTGGCGAAATATGCGGCTATGTATGGTCTGACGGAGAAGACCGGTATTGAAATTGATGAGGCTTCTCCCCATGTATCGGACGAGCTGCCCATTCCTTCCGCCATCGGCCAGGGTACCAATGCCTTTACCGCAGTGGGTTTAACCCGCTATATCAGCTCCATTGCTAACGGCGGAACAGTATATGACCTTACACTTTTAGATTCTGTGCAGGACTCTCAAGGCAATGTGCTGGAGACCTTTGAAGCAGAAATCTATAATGAAATAGAGCTTCCCCAGGAGTACTGGGATGCCATGAGAGCCGGTATGCGGCAGGTAGTGGAGCGGAAGACCTATTTTAACAATCTGGCGGTGGCTGTTGCCGGTAAAACCGGTACGGCGGAGCAGATTTCCTCCAGGCCAAACCACGCGCTGTTTGTGTGCTATGCGCCCTATGAGAATCCCGAAATCGCAGTAACGACCAGAATTCCCTTTGGTTATTCTTCGGATTATGCGGCACAGACCACCAGAGATATTATTGCATATTATTATGGAATTATTGAGGAAGACGACCTGGTAACCGGTACAGCAGATGCACCGGACGAAGGTGTTTCAACGAACGAAATTTAAGAGGTTTTATGTTACATGAAGGAACTATTGATAATTAAAAGCTTTCCCAGTGGGGTGAATTTGATATTGAATGAAGAGGCTTCCTTTGAAGCTATCGTAGAAGAGGTGGGAGTGAAGTTTTCCGCTTCCAAGGCCTTCTTTGGAAAAGGTAATATGGCACTTTCCTACGAGGGAAAGCAGTTAAGTACAGAGGAAGAAATTGCGCTGGTGGAGAAAATCCGGGAAAGCTGCGATGTGAATATTATGTGCATCGTGGGAAAGGATGAGGAAACCGGCAGACAGTTTGCCAAGGCTGTGGAAGGAATGGAGGAGAAGGCTTTAATTGACCGTGCTGGTCAGTTCTATAAGGGATCCCTCCGGAATGATGAAACCATTGAAACCGATGGAAGTATTGTGATTTTAGGTGATGTGCATCCCGGCTGCAGTGTAGTATCGGGGAAGAGCATCATTATCATCGGCGGGCTGTATGGAGAAGCCTGTGCCGGAATGAACGGGCAAGAAGGAGCTTATGTGGCAGCACTGGATATGAATCCCATGAAGCTGCGCATCGGCGATTTCAAGTATAAATCTACAGGGAAGGCAAAGAAGGGGATTTTTTCCAAGAATCTCCCCCAGATTGCCCTCGTTAAAAAAGATAAAATCGTTTTAGAGAACCTTACCAAAGATATCCTGGGTGATTTCTAGCAGAGTTTACCCGGGGACGACATATTAAAATGCTTTTTGCAGAAATGGAGGCTTTATGAGCGAAGTAATTGTCGTCACATCAGGGAAGGGCGGAGTAGGTAAGACCACTACCTCCGCAAATGTTGGAACAGGTCTTGCGAAGCTGGGAAAAAAGGTATGTCTGATTGATACCGATATCGGGCTTCGCAATCTGGATGTTGTTATGGGTCTGGAGAACCGCATTATCTACAATCTGGTAGATGTGGTGGAAGGAAACTGCCGGGTAAAGCAGGCGCTTATCCGGGACAAGCGTAATCCGGGGCTTTATCTTTTACCATCTGCCCAGACCAGGGATAAATCCGCAGTGTCTCCGGAGCAGATGAAAAAGGTGGTAGGACATTTAAAGGAGCAGTTTGAGTACATCATTTTAGATTGTCCTGCGGGGATTGAACAGGGCTTCCAGAATGCCATTGCCGGTGCGGACAGAGCTCTGATTGTTACTACGCCGGAGGTATCGGCCATCCGTGATGCGGACCGTATTATCGGGCTTTTGGAGGCCAATTCCTTTGGAAAAATGGACCTTTTAATCAACCGCATCCGGCCGGATATGGTAAAAAAGGGAGATATGATGTCTGCGGCGGACGTGGTGGATATTTTATCCATTCCCTTAATTGGTATCGTTCCGGATGATGAAAATGTAGTAATCTCCACCAATCAGGGAGAGCCCCTTGTGGGAAATGATTCTCCTGCTGGAGAGGCGTACTTAAATATCAGTAAACGCATTTTAGGACAGGAGGTTCCGTTTTTGCCTCTGGAAAAGAAAATTGCGTTCTTTACGAAAATAAGTACAATTTTCCAGAAAGGGTGAGGTCAATGAAAAAATTATCCATAAAACATATTTTCCGAAGAAAAAAGCCGGGACAGGTGGCTAAGGACAGGTTGAAAATCCTTTTGATTTCCGACCGTGTCAATCTGTCTCCGGAAATGATGGAGCTGATTAAGGCGGACATTACTAAGGTTATTTCAAAATACATGAAAATCGATACGGCAAATATGGAGATACAGATTGGAAAGCAAAAGCCGGTGCTGTATGCTAATATTCCGATTTTAGATTTAAATAAGCAAGGGAGCTTAAATGTTTAGCAGATTTCGTTTACGAAACTTTGGATTTAAATTATTCATACTGGTGATTCTGGCCGGTACCATAGGTGTTTTGGCGGTGGGAAGTGCGGAGCCTTCCATCCAGTCCAAACAGCTGATTGGTATGGTTTTTGGTGTATGTATGATGCTTTTTATTTCACTTTTTGACTACACCTGGGTACTGAAATTTTATTGGTTAATGTATCTTTTGAATCTGGTTCTTTTGGGACTTGTCCATTCTCCGCTGGGCAGCTCGGCCAATGGTGCCCAGAGATGGATTAAGATTACAGAATCTTTTAAATTTCAACCTTCAGAATCTGCGAAAATCTTATTGATTTTATTCTTCGCACAGTTTATTATGAAAAATAGGGAAAAGTTTAATACAATTCGGGTAATTGCTTCCTGCGTTATATTGATTGCCGTCCCACTGGTTTTAATTGTGACACAGCCGGATTTGTCCACCACGATTGTGATGGCTGCTATCTTTTGTGTTGTAATGTTTGCCGGCGGCCTTAGCTTTAAAGTGGTGTTTGGTGTTCTTGCCGTTGCCATCCCCGCGCTGGCCATTGTGGTTTCTCTGGCTCTTCAGCCGGATCAGCAGATTTTGGAGGATTATCAGCAGGACCGAATACTGGCATTCATCTATCCCGAGGAATATGCTACCGAGGAGGCTTACCAGCAGCTGAACTCTGTTACAGCCATTGCATCCGGAATGCTGGATGGTAAGGGATATAAAAATAACGAGATTACCTCCGTGGTGAATGGTAACTTTATCTCGGAGCCCCAGACGGACTTTATTTTTGCCGTGATAGGTGAAGAGTTTGGTTTTAAAGGGAGCATTGTTCTGGTGGTGGTGCTGATGGGAATAGCGTTGGAATGTATAGGCGTGGCCCGGAAGGCAAAGGATTTGTCCGGAACAATTATTGCAGCAGGAATGGGTGGTTTGATTGGTGTACAGAGCTTTGTTAACCTGGGGGTAGTAACCTTCATCCTGCCAAATACCGGTTTGCCCCTGCCTTTTATCAGTTACGGACTTACATCCCTTCTTAGTCTGTACATGGGTATGGGATTTGTATTAAATGTAAAAATGCAAGGGAAACGTTAAAGAGAAGAGGTATTTTTATGAATATTGCGTTAATTGCACATGATGCGAAGAAGAAACTGATGCAGAATTTCTGCATAGCTTATCGAGCTATTTTAAGTAAAAATGAATTATATGCTACCGGTACCACCGGCAGATTAATTGAAGAGGTTACAAATTTAAATATCCACAAATATCTGGCAGGCCATCTTGGCGGAGAGCAGCAGATCGGTGCGCAGATTGAGCACAATCAGATTGACCTTGTTATTTTCCTTAGGGATGCCTTAAGTGCCAAGAATCACGAGCCGGATGTGAACAATGTAGTAAAGCTTTGTGATATGCACAATATTCCGCTGGCTACCAATCTTGCCAGTGCGGAACTGTTGATAAAAGCTCTCGACCGAGGAGATTTAGAGTGGCGTGAAATGTACAAATAGAATCTGCCGAAAGGTAGTTACATTACTTTTGACAGGCTGTATGGCATTGTCTTTGACTGCCTGCAGCGGAAGAAAATTTGATATGCCCTATGGCAGTAATACTGCTGCCAGCAGCTTTAAGGTTTCTCCCGGCGGGGAGGAGCAGTTTGCAGAATGCTTTGCAAGTGATATCTGTGTTGTTTCCTCTGACTTACTGGACGAGGAAATTGATATGTCCGGGGCAGGAGCTGCGGTACTTTTTGACGTAAGTGGTAATGAGGTGCTGTATTCCAAGAATGCGCATGAACGATTGCATCCTGCCAGTCTGACGAAGATTCTGACCGCCATTGTGGCGCTGAAGTATGGCAGTACGGATCAGGTGCTTACAGCCACCCGTGCCATCAATATTGATGAATCCGGTGCCCAGCTTTGTGGTCTGAAGGTGGGAGATACCATGACCTTAAACCAGGCTTTAAACATTCTGCTGGTGTATTCTGCCAACGATGTGGCAATGTTGATTGCAGAGGGCGTGGGCGGAACGGTAGACCATTTTATTGAGCTGATGAATGAGGAAGCCAAGGCACTTGGCGCTACGAATTCCCATTTTATGAATCCTCACGGGCTGACCCAGGAGGAGCATTATACCACAGCTTATGATTTATATTTGATTTTCAATGAAGCGGTGAAGAATGAGAAGATTTTAGAGATTATCCAGAAATCCAATTATGAAACCGTGTATTACGATAAGAATGGTAAAGAGAAGAGTTTTTCCCATCTTTCCACCAACTGGTACTTAAGGGGTGAGTATAAGCCGCCGGAGGCAGTGAGTGTGGTTGGAGGAAAAACAGGTACCACCAACGCAGCGGGACATTGTTTGATGATACTTTCCAGGGATACTGCGGGCAATCCATACATCTCTATTGTGTTAAGAAGTGAAGCAAGAGAAATGGTTTATACAGAAATGACAGATTTATTAGAGAAAATTAATAAATAGTTGTTGTTTTTTCACTATATATAAACTATAATAGAGGTAGATGAAAAAGGGGTTACGTGAAGTAGATTTTCATCAATTTACTTTAGGAGGTTTTACCAATGGTTCAGTTAATCGTAGGCAAAAAAGGAAAAGGAAAAACAAAGCAGTTATTAGATAAAGTGAATAGCGAAGTAAAAGCTATCACCGGTAATATCGTATATCTTGATAAGAGTACGAAACATATGTATGAATTGAATAATAAGATTCGTTTAATTGATGTATCTCAGTTTATGATTGAGAATTCCAGTGAGTTCGTTGGTTTCATCAGCGGTATCATTTCTCAGGATCATGACCTGCAGCAGATGTATTTTGACAGCTTCCTCAAGATTTCATGCTTAGAAGGTGCTGACATTACCGCAGTCATCGAGAAGCTGGAGAAAATCAGCGAGAAGGAAAAGGTAGATTTTGTTCTCAGCGTTTCATTAGATGAAGAAGAATTACCAGAGAGCGTTAAGAAGAACATAGTGGTCTCTTTATAAGATAATGCAAAAGCCTCGGAACTCCCGGGGCTTTTTCTAAGGTTATTTTTATTTTGTGTTTTAGAGTTGGAGGGTAAAGGATTGGCTTCTGTAGACAGAAAATCAAGACAGGAAATTGCAGATTTTCACAGATATAAGAACCGGAGACATCTGAATATAGGTATCATTCTTTATATTGCCATTTTTCTTTATATGATTATCTATGTGATGGCATCCACCAAGACTACCCGGATTTCCCCTTACGAGGTGAAGGAAGGTTCCCTGGCTACGAACTATACTTATCGTGGCATTGCTATAAGGGATGAACAGCTGATTACCTCGGACAAGGCGGGGTATATCAATTATTATGTGAAGGAAGGTACCCGTGTGGCTTGTGGAGACCTGGTATATACCGTGGATGAGACGGGCCGTCTTGCAGAGTATCTGGAAAATATTTCTTTGGATGAGAATACATTATCGGACACGGAGCTTAGTGAGCTGCGCAGTCAGATTGCAGAATATATGAAGGACTTTGAGGAAACCAATTTTGCAACCACTTATGATTTCAAGAGTGGTATGCAACATAGTGTGCTTAAGCTGGAAAATACTGCGGTTATGGAGGGAATCAAGGCTATTACCGGAGAGAATGGTACCAGGGATTTGATAGATTACCACTATTCTCCCAATACCGGCATTATCACCTATAAGGTGGATGGCTACGAGGAACTGACGCCGGCAAGTATCACCATGGAGTATTTTGATGAAGCCAAATATGAGGAGAATCAGCTTTTCAGTAATGAACTAATTACGGCGGGAGATACCATTTTCAGGCTCTCTACCAATGAGAACTGGAGCATTATGGTGCCCATTGAGGAAGTCTATGGCCAGGAACTGGTGGCAGAGGAATATGTGAAGGTACGCTTTATTAGAAACGGCTACGAGTCCTGGGCGCAAACCGGCATGGTACATGGAGCGGATGGTAATACGTATTTACAGCTGGATTTTAACAATTCCATGATTACCTTTGCAAATGACCGTTTCATTGATTTTGAACTGGTGCTGCATGAGGAGACGGGACTGAAAATTCCCAATTCGGCCATTGTGAACAGGGAATTCTTTATTGTGCCCGAGGAGTACCTGACCAAGGGCGGAGATAACAATAAGGATGGTGTTATCCGGGAGAGCTACAATGAGGACGGAACCATCTACAGTGAATTTGTGGAGACAGAGATTTACAGCCACGATGAGAGCAGCGGGGAGTATTATCTGGATACCACGGTATTGCAGCTGGGAGATAAGCTGTATAAGCCTGCCAGCCAGGAAACCTATACGGTCAGCAGAAAGGCAAGTCTGATTGGTGTATATAATATGAATAAGGGGTATGCGGATTTTAGGCAGATTAATATTCTATATCAGAACGATGAATACGCCATCGTAAAATCCAACACCCAGTATGGACTGAATGTATACGATTATATTGTTTTGGATGCGTCAGCGGTAAGTGATGAACAGTTTATCTACGACTAAGAACCATGCAGCTTAGCTAAAAGCGGGATTGCAAGCTTGCTTGCGAATCACGTTTTTGGCTAAGCTATATGGCGATAGCCATTATATGAGCAAAAGGAAAGCTGCGAAGCAGCGATTTTGCGAATATGGTTCTTAGATGCATTTATGAATAAGGAGCAACTATGATTAGAGAAAATTTATCGGAAGTAAAGAGTAATATGGAAGCAGCCTGCCTGCGCGGAGGCAGAAAGCAGGATGAGGTCACCCTCATTGCTGTCAGTAAGACCAAGCCGGTGGAAATGCTTGAGGAAGCCTATGCCTGTGGTATCCGTGACTTTGGAGAAAACAAGGTGCAGGAGCTGGTAGACAAGTACGAGGTGCTGCCGAAGGATATCCGCTGGCATATGATTGGCCATCTCCAGAGAAATAAGGTAAAATACATTGTAGATAAGGTGTATCTGATTCACAGCGTGGATTCCTTGCGTCTGGCGGAGGAAATCAGCAAGGAAGCGGTGAAGAAGAACGTAAAGGTAAATATTCTGATAGAGATTAACGTGGGAGAGGAGCAGTCCAAGTTCGGACTTACCTCCAAAGAAGAGACCATTTCCCTGGTACGCCAAATTGCAGCGCTGCCCTCCATACAGATAAAAGGCCTTATGACAGTGGCTCCTTACGTGGAGGATGCAGAAGAAAACCGAATTTATTTTGCAAACTTACGACAATTAGCT
>JAFTXD010000145.1 GCA_017461775.1 Lachnospiraceae bacterium | reverse complement strand
GTAATGGAGCTATATATGAGAATAACTTTTGAGCAGAATCCCAATCAGATAAAGAAGGACTACCGCTATGGTTCTGACCAGCCTATGGTGCAGAGTAAGGCCATAAGAGGCCATGCGGTATTTCAGATGGATGGCAAGGACCGTGTGGGGCTTCCCACCCAGGAAAAGACCTCTTTTGAGGATATTCAGAAGCAGGCCGGGGTGATGGATTTGGAGAGCCGTCAGGACGGTCTGATTGTGGCATCTAACACCATGTCCGATGAGGACTATGCCAAAATGCTGGAGGATGGCTATGAGCCCTCGGAGATGACCCCGGAGGAGACAGTGACCATTTTGGATAAAATCAAGGCGGAGCTTTTAAAGTCCGGCAAGCATATTGCAGGCTACACGGACGATTTGGATATGGCAACCCTGACAGCGGCAGTAGGAAATCAGGGGCTTGCACAGAGCTTACAAGGTGCCTTTGAGAGCGCGGACATTCCGCTGACCGAGGAGAATGTGGAGAAGGTAATGCAGGCACTGGAGATGGCCCAGTCCTTACACGCACCCACGGAGGGTGAGCTGTACCATATGCTTTCCGGCAGTATGGAGACCACTATCTGGGAGTTTTACATGGCGCAGGCCAGTGCGCCCAAAGTGCCGGTAAGTACCCAGGGGCAGTATTTCGGAGAAGCGGTGAAGGGTTATGTGACCAGAAATGTGGAAAGCGGTGGCATAGCAGCGGGGAATATGACCGCCCAGATTGAGAATTTGTTTGATAAGCTGGGTATTGACGTGACGGATGAGACCATGGAGCAGGCCAAGTGGCTTTTGGAGAAGGGACTTCCCATTTCCAAGGAGACCATGGGATTTTTGGAGGATATGTCGGGGATTTCCTTCCCCTTAGCTAAAGAGGATATATTGGGAAGTGCTGTGGCGGCTCTGGCAAACGGTCTGGCACCCACAGAGGGCAATCTTACGGTGCAGCAGTCCTACGTGCAGCAGGCGGTGGAGATATACAATCTTTATCATGGTGAGAATGCGACCACCCTTATTCACGATAGAAGAGTGCTGGAGGAGATTCGTCTCCATATGACGGTGGAAACTAATTTAAGGCTGCTGGAGAGTGGATTTTCCATTGATACCGCGTCCATGGAGGAAACCATCGAAGCGCTGAAAATGGCAGAAGAGAGTCTGGCAAAACAGTATTTCCCGGGCAGTGAGAGTCCTGTAGAAAGCTACCGTGCCTTAGAGAAGGCAAACCAGATTATAAAGGATATTCCCAGACTTCCTTTTAAAACCGTTGTGGATTTTGCGGATCGTATTGGAAAAGCTACCGCAGAGCAGTTCCATGAAAGCGGTATGGCAAATGAGGCGGCTTACAAGCAGGCTGGCGCAGCTTATGAAACCATCGGCACGGCGCCCCGCAGAGATTTGGGGGACAGTATCCAGAAGGCTTTTGGCAATGTGGATGTGCTGCTTAAAGAGCTGGGCTATGAATTAAATGAAGAGAATCGCAAAGCCATGCGTGGTCTTGCTTACAATAGCATGGAGCTTTCCGTGGAGAATATGGAGAAGGTGAAGGAGGCCAACCGTCAGGTTCTGGAGGTGGTTGCCAAGATGACACCGGCCAAGACCCTGGAAATGATTCGGGATGGCTACAATCCACTGGACTGCACCTTTGAGGAGTTAAATACATATCTGGACAGCAAGCAGGCAGATATGTCCGTACAGGAAGAGAAATACAGTCGCTTTTTGCAGAGACTGGATCATGCTGGCACCATTACCGAAGAGGAAAGAGAAGCCTTTATCGGTTGTTACCGGCTTATGCGTCAGATTGAGAAGGCGGACGGCGGGGCTACCGGTTCCATTATCCGCACCGGAGCAGAACTGACCTTTGCAAATCTTTTATCCGCGGTGCGAAGCGGTAAATATAAGGGGATGGATACAAAAGTATCCGATATGGTGGGCGCAGCCTGTGAGCGTATTTTAAGTGAGCCCTCCATTTCCCAGCAGATTGAAGGTGCCTTTGCAAAGCAGATGCGTCAGGATTTCGCACAGGTTACGGCGGATGGAGCAGAAAACACTCGGCTTTTAGAGCACAGCGGTATCAAGGTTACCACGGAGAATTTACTGGCAGCAGGACAGCTGTTGAAGGAGCCGGGTAAGATTATCACAGAAACTGATAAGCGCCTGGAAAAGAAGGAAAAGCGGGGCGATAAGCTGCAAAGCCTAGATAAGCCGGAGCTTTTTAAGGAGGAATATACCGGAGAGCTGGAGGAGTTGATAGCGGATGTGCAGGAGGAAATCTTTGCACAGAGCGAGGCTGTGGATGTAAGGGCCATGCAGCTGATTTCCAAGCAGATGCACATTATGAGTGGTCTGGCACAGAAGGATGAATTCTTCTTTGGTATGGAGGTGCAGGGCGAGCAGATAAATATTCATCTTCGCATGGAGCAGTCCACTGTGGAAGCAGGGCTGATTCAGATACGGTTTACCGGGGAGCGGCTGGGTATCATCAGCGGTTCTTTGCAGGTGACGGATACCGGCGTGGAAGGATTTTTTGTGGGAAATCGCAAAGAAGTGGTAAGGAATCTGCGGGGAAGTGCCGATATTATCAGTAATCAGGTGAAAGAAGAATGGAATCTTCAGAGACTGGAATTTGTATATAGTGAAACAGAGTATGCAGCAGGTAAAATGCCACGGAAGGCGACGGAGGTACAGTATTCCACAAAAGCACTGTACGGACTTGCAAAAGATTTCCTGCAGGCAATAAAGATTGCAGGAGAAAATGGAGGAATTTTAGATGAGAATTAATTACAATGTATCCGCGATGCTTTCCAATAATGCGCTGGCAAATAATGACAGCTTGCTTGCGGCATCCTTAGAGCGTTTATCATCCGGCCTTAAGATTAACCATGCCAAGGATAATCCGTCCGGCTTGGCTATGTCCAAGAGAATGAACGCTCAGTTAGAGGGCTTATCCATGGCAAACCAGAACTCCAGTGACGGTGTGTCCATTATTGAGACTGCAGATGGTGCTTTAAGTGAAGTTACAGAGATGATTCAGCGTATCAATGAGCTGGCAGTAAAGGCATGTAATGGCACTATGACCGATGATGACCGTGCTGTTGTGCAGGAGGAAATTGCCCAGCTGAAGGATGAGATTACCAGAATCGCAGATACCACCGAGTTTAACGGTCAGAAGCTTTTGGATGGAACCTTTGATGTGAGAGGCTATAGCAGTAACGTAGACGTAAAGGTTAATACCTTTAGTGAGAGAACTCCCAAGGGCGATTATACCATTGAAGAAATCACCATCTCTGAGGTAAACGGCGAGCGTACCGTTACGAATCTTACCTTTGGAGAAGGCTTCCCGGAGGATGCAGAGTTTACCTTTAAGGATGATTTCATCACCATTACCGGTAGTGACCAGTTTGAGCTGAAGCTGGATGTGAAGAGCTTAGAGGCCGGAACTGTTACAGATATTCAGATGGAGCTGACCGATGTAGGTCCTATGAGAATACAGATTGGTGCCAATGAAGGTCAGATTTTAGCAATTGACATTCCTACCATTTCCCTTCGTAACATGGGAATTGAAAATATTGACGTATCCACTTCGGAGGGTGCAGTGGATGCGCTGGGCAGAATGCCGAATGCACTCGCGTATGTATCCATGGTAAGAAGTAAGCTGGGTGCATACCAGAATCGTATGGAATCCACTATCAACAGTCTGGATATCACCAGTGAGAACATGACCGCAGCATATTCCCGCATCATGGACGTGGATATGGCAGAGGAGATGACAAATTATACCACCTATCAGGTGCTGACCCAGGCAGGTACTTCCATGTTGGCACAGGCCAATGAAAGACCTTCACAGGTATTACAGCTTCTGCAGTAACAGGAGGAGGAAGTTATGACCAAGGAACGCAAGAGCCAGTATACTCTGCGTATTACAGGTGCCAATGCCACAGAGCTGGTAGTCATTTTATATGATATGGCGCTGGAATATCTGCAGGAGGGTATGGCGGCTGAGAATGAGGAGCTTTTGTCCGATGCCATCCGCAAGGCCAGAGGCTGTATCAATGAGCTCTTGTCCTCTCTTCATACGGAGTATGAGGTTGCGCAGCAAATGCAGCGCCTGTACCTGTTTTGTATCCGCAGACTGGCGGCTGCGGCTCGGAAAAAGGATAAGGCACCTCTTGAGGAAGTACAGCAGGTACTTAGCCCCCTTCGAGATGCCTACGAAAAAATAGCAGAGCAGAATCCTTCCGGTCCGGTGATGCAGAATGCCCAGACGGTGTATTCCGGTCTCACTTATGGAAAGACAGCGTCCCTGTCAGAGAGTCTGACCGAGTCCGGGAGCGGCAGAGGAATGTTCGTGTAAATGTTTGTATCTGGATAGCAGGGAATTAATCTGGTAGATGTATGCATCGATAATATCAGGATCTGTAGCGTAATCAAAGCCCGCATAGGCAATGTCCAAAGCCTTGCGGGTTTTTTCTATGTCGTCCATAAGGGACGGAGTAACCAGATCGGTTTCGATTTCCTCCGGCGTAGAATGTCCTTTTTTATATAGTGTCAGCATAATATTTTACCTCGCATAATTAAGATATCAAGCCATCAACAGGTCTGTTATATAAAGTATAAACAGAAAAATAACATTTTATTCCAATTTCCTCTTGCCAAATTACAAAGGTAGTCGTATAATGCAATTAACCCAAAGGGCGATCGCCCATTTTTCTAATTTACAATTCTAAGTAAATCAAATTTTTTCAAACTACGAAATCTGAATAAGGAAGAAGGGACAAAATGGAGCAAAGAGTGCTTATTTTATGTGACCCGGAGGAGGATTATGCCCAGCGCATGTCGGATTATATGCGCCGTGACAAATTCTTTCCCTGGATGGTCAAGGTGTACACTCACGTTGCCCAGTTGCATGAGTGTGCAAAGCTGCATTCCCGGGATATGCTTGTCATATCGGAAAGCGTATACCAGGAGGATGTGCAGAAGCTGGGGGCAGGCAAGACGGTCATCTTAAATGAAACCGGGATTGTCAAGGATCAAAAACTGAATAATGTGAACAAATACCAGGAAGCGGAAAAGGTGATACAGCAGCTGAAGGAGCTGGGCGGTGTAAACGGGCGGATGCTGGAGGAAAGCATCGGTGCAAAACTGATTGGACTGTATTCTCCCATTCGTCGGTGCTTGCAGACTTCTTTTGGATTGTGCCTGGGAAGGCTGTTGTCCCAAAAGGGGAAGACTCTGTATCTAAGCTTTGAGCAGTATAGCGGAGTGGAAGGAATGCAGAGCTGTGATGGGGTGGATTTATCATCACTTCTGTATCTTTTGGCGGACGAGGATAAGTTTATGGCTTCTGCAAGGCGGCAGATTCGCCGGGAGGAGAATTTTGAGTATGTGTCCACCATGGTTAACCCACAGAATCTCCTGATGATTGGTGCGGAGGAGTGGAAGAGGCTGCTTTATCAGCTGCAGACATGTCTGGGATATGAGTATATTATTCTGGATTTAAGCGAAAGTGTGCAGGGACTGTTTGATATTTTGCGTATGTGTGTGCGGGTATATTCTATGGCAAAGGATGACCCTATTGCAAAACGGAAGCTGGACCAGTACGAGCAGCTGCTTTCCTTAATGGAGTATGGGGATGTGCGGGAGAAAACCAGCATTTGCAGACTTCCCCTTTTTCGCAATATTCCCACCTCCATTGCGGCCGCAAGCAAGGGGGATTTGGCGGATTATGTACGTAAGCTGGTAGAGAAGGAGGAATGGTACTGATGGATGCATATGTGGAGCGAAAGAAGAAGCTTCGGCAGCAGATTGTGGAGCAGCTAAGCTTTTTACAGGAGCAGTCGGACCAGATGGTGCGGGAGCTGATTGATGAAATGATATGTAGGGAGGAAGGGCTCCTTTTACAGCCCCTGAAGGTGCGCAGGCAGCTTCGGGAGGAGCTCTTTCATTCCATCCGGGGGCTGGATGTTTTGCAGGCCCTGCTGGATGACAATTCCATTACGGAGATTATGATAAACGGCCCGGATGCCATTTTTGTGGAGCGGGAGGGCAGACTTTTTAAGCTGGACATGGCCTTTGAGTCCAGAGAAAAACTAATCGATATTATACAGCAAATCGTAGCCGGATGTAACAGAACGGTGAATGAAGCAAATCCTATTGTAGATGCACGTCTCAGCGGGGGAGCCCGCGTCAATATTGTAATGAATCCGGTGGCTATAGAAGGGCCTGTGGTCACCATCCGTCGGTTTCCTGACAAGAAGATTACCATGGAGGAATTAATCGAAAGGGAATCTATTTCCCCATCCCTGGCGGCGTTTTTGGAATGCCTTGTAAGAGGCAAGTACAACATCTTTATCAGCGGGGGAACGGGTGCAGGGAAAACCACCTTCTTAAATGTGTTGTCAGGCTTTATCCCTGAGGAGGAGCGGATTGTGACCATTGAGGACAGTGCAGAGCTGCAATTGCAGGGGCTCCCCAATCTGGTGCGACTGGAGACCAGAAACAGTAATGGAGATGGCTGCAGGGAAATCCGTATCCGGGACTTGATAAGAACCAGTCTGCGCATGCGCCCGGACCGGATTATCGTGGGTGAGGTTCGTGGAGAAGAGGCGGCGGATATGATTACCTGCATGAATTGCGGTATGGAGGGCTCCATGTGCACGGGACATGCCAATAGTGCGGCAGATATGCTGGACCGGTTGGAAAATATGATCCTGATGGCCAGGGAAGTGCCGGTCAGCTCCATACGCCGGCAGGTGGCGTCCGGGCTGGATATATTGGTTCACTTGGGGCGTCTTCGGGACAAGTCCCGGAAAGTGTTGGAGGTATTGGAGGTGCTGGGAAGTGAAGAGGACCGGATTTTGCTCAGGCCCCTTTACCGCTTCCGGGAACGTGGTGAGAAGGATGGGAAAATCCGGGGAGAGTATGTAAAGGAAGGGGAGCTGATGCATGTGGAAAAACTGCAGCGGGCTGGAATTACTTTGCCGGAATGATTTAAAGCCTCTGGATGTGCTTGCGGGGGTGGGAGTTATGGTGCTGTTTTCCTGGTTCTTTTACCGGAGTCTCTGGGTATTGCCCCTTATGACGGTTCCGGGAGCAGGCTACGTTTATCTGGCCATGGTTGCAAGACGGCGAAGGCGCCTTCGGCTGGAGAGGGAGCAATTTAAGGAATGCATTTTATCCGTAGGTGCTTCTTTGAGAGCGGGCTATGCGGTGGCCAATGCCTTTGTGGAAAGCGGACAGGACATGCGGATGCTGTACGGGGATGGCAGCTATGTGGTAAAGGAGCTTCGCCTTTTGGAGCAGGGGCTGAAAAACCGAGAGCCCTTGGAAACACTTTTGGAGGAGTGGGGCGCCCGAAGTGAAATTGGAGAAATTGGGGAATTCGCCGACGTGCTGGCCATCGGGAAGCGAAATGGAGGAAGTATTCCGGAAATTATTGGGGCTACCAGTGAGATGATATCCAGAAAAGTGCTTCTGGAGGAGGAGCTGGAGACCCTGCTTGCCAATAAAAGGCTGGAGCAGCAGGTGATGAATATTATGCCTTTTGCCATGGTGTTTTATCTGGAATGGAGCAATCCCGGCTATTTCAACATGCTTTATGAGGGATACGTGGGGCGGCTTCTTATGACCGGATGTCTGGTGGGCTACGTATTTGCTTACTGGCTTTCCCAGAGGATTTTACAAAAGATTTATGACTAGGAGAGTGGGATGAAAAATCAAAGGGTATGTAAAAATCTGATGCAGCTTCATCCCGGTGAGGATGTGGCGAGACTGGAGCAGCAGTATTATCGGGGAAAGTGGCGCATTAGCCTGTTGGTGGTGCTGGTAGGAGCTGTGGTGGGGCTGCTAGGGGGAGAAAATGGACTTCTTTTAGCAGGGCTGGGCGGTGTAACCGGTGTGGCAGTGTTTTTTCTGCTGGACAAGGACTTAGAGAAGAAAAACGAAGAGCGGAAAAAGGAGATGCGAAAGGAATATCCGGGAATTGTGAATCGCATGGCGTTGTATATGGAGGCGGGAATGACTATCCGGGGCGCATTTATGCGTATTACCGGTGAGTATGCCAAAGGAGAAAGGGCAAAGAACCCCATTGCTTTAGAGCTTGCCATTGCGGGGAATTCCCTGCGCTCCGGTGTCTCTGAGGCTGTGGTATATGAGACTTTTGGCAGAAGAACGGGGATGCAGGAGTATACACGCTTTTGCTCCATCCTAAGTCAGAGCCTGAAAAAGGGCAGCGTGGAGATCAGTGTTCGCCTCAGGCAGGAGGGGGAGAGAGCCATGGAGGAGGGGCTGCGCTTTCAGAAAAAGCGGGGAGAAGAGGCGGAAACAAAGCTACTGCTTCCCATGATTATCACCATGGCAATGGTGATGCTGTTAATAATGGTTCCGGCTTTTTCCGGGATAAATGTGTAAGAAAGGTAAGGAAAGAAATGAAGAAAAAAATGAAGAAAAAAATGTGTGTCGTAAAGGCTTATGCAGAAAAGAAATGGGCAGGTGTGAAATATTTTATGGCGGAGTCCAATGCCGGAATGGGAACGGTGGAAATCATTCTGATTATTGTGGTTCTCATTGGGCTGGTAATTATTTTCAAGGGGCAGATTACAGAACTGGTAAATGATATTTTTGACAAGATTACCTCCCAGGCCAATAAAGTGTGATGAAGGGGTACATAACGATTTACGTTTCCTTGTGCATGTGTGTGATGCTTTCCCTGTGTCTGGTCCTGATAGAAGGGGTCAGACGCAGCACCATCCGGGTGGAGGGGGAAATAGTGACAGATATTGCCATGGAAAGCGTGTTGGCAGAGTACCATCAGGAGTTGTTAACACAGTATAACCTTTTTTACGTGGATTCCTCCTATGGCAGCGGAGTGCCGGATTACGAAAGGGTAAGGGAGAGGCTTTCTTATTATCTGGATAAGAACACCCGGTATCAGGAGGAGCTTTTGCTGGATGTGTTTTATCGGGATTTTCTGGCGATGAACTTTCAGGATGTGGAAATGACAAGGGTGGCACTGGCCACGGATGATAGGGGCTACGGACTGGCCAGACAGGCCATCCGGGCGGTGAAGGATGATATGGGTATCAGCTATCTGGAGGGAATTCTGGGGTGGATTCAGACCGTGCAGAGTGGCGGATATCTGGCAGGCAATTGGGAGAGTAGAAAAAATGAAGCAAAAGAGCAGATGCAGGAGTATGCAGGTAAGGAGATATCTCTATCGGAGGAGGAATGGGTCACGTTTGATGTGGTCAGCCCCACGAAGATTGTGGATAACATGCAGGCAAAGGGAATCCTGTGGTGGGTAATTCCGAAAAATCAGAGCGTGTCAGCCCAGACCATTGACCAAAGTCAGTATGTCAGTGGCAGGGAGATTTTGAACCGTGGAAATGGGGAAAAGCAGGAAAAGCTGAATACTATGGAGCGGCTTTTGTTTCAGGAATATCTGCTTAGATACACCGGCAGATTTGGGCAGGAAAAGGCAACGGGGCTTCTTTCCTATCAGACGGAGTATCTCATAGAGGGTGGTGCCTCGGATGCAGAAAATCTGGCAGGGGTGGCGGGAAAGATCTGTGGAATCCGTCAGGTGGCCAACACCGCCTATCTTATGTCAGATGGGGAAAAGCGAGGACTGATAAATGGGGTCGCGGCCCTGCTTTCCGCAGCGCTCCTCATACCGGAGGCGGAGCCGGTCATTGACGGAGCCATCACTCTTGCCTGGGCATATCTGGAAAGTGTCTATGATACCAGGGTGCTTATGTCCGGGGGCAAAGTACCTCTTGTGAAGGATGGTACCACTTGGCATTACGGACTGGCCAGTATCTGGCAGGAGCCTGTGGAAGAAGAGTCTGCAGGATGGGCCCAGGGGCAGTGCTACGAGGACTATTTAAGAGTATTTATGTTCTTGCAAAGCCAGGACACACTTCTTGCCCGGTTTATGGATATTGTGGAGATGGATATCCGTCTTACGGATGGGAATGCTGCCTTTCGGCTGGATGGGTGTCTGGATTATCTGGGGTTCCAGGCGAAAATACATTCACGATATGGATATGATTTTGAAATCCGCAGAGAAAGAGGGTATTGAAAGGAGAAGACCGAGATGTTCTTCCTATATAGGAAAAAATACAATGATAAGTTTCTCAAAAAAAACAATACACTAAATGACAAGCCTTCTCCGACAAATATAAAAGGTTTTTGTCAAAACCGATTCTCCTATAACATAAAATCCATTAAAAACTATATAGGGAGAATATCTCGGCTTTTTTCTTTCAAAGGGCTCAGAGGCAGTATGACGGTGGAGGCCTCTTTGGTGTTGCCTCTGTTTTTGTTCTTTTTTCTGCAAATGAGTGGATTTATCGAAATGCTCCGGCTCCACGGCAATCTGCAATACGGCTTGTGGAGAGCGGGGAAAACACTGATGCTCTACGGCGCAGTGGAGGAGGTGGCGGAGAGTATTCCTCAGGTGGCGGTATCCTATGGGTATGTGGGGAGCGTACTTTCCGGTCTTTTAGGAGAAGAATATCTGGATTCTTCACCCCTGACTTATGGTAGAGAAGGAATCAATTATCTGGAATCCGACATTCTTACAGAAAATGGCGAGGTGAACTTAACGATTACCTATCAGGTGACACCCCGGGGGCTGCTGTTTCCTTTTACATATGCCCGGTTGTCTAATCGGTTCTATGGCAGGGCATGGACGGGATATGATTTGTCCGGGGACAGGGAGAATGTTGTCTATGTAACGGACTACGGAGAGGTGTGGCACAGCAGCAGAGAATGTACCCATCTGCGATTGTCTGTGCAGAAGGTTTCTGTGTCGGGGCTTAAGGAATATGAAAATGTGTGGGGACGGAGCTATGAGAAATGCTCCTTCTGTACGGATGGAGCGATGCCCGGGCAGGTGTACATCACGGATGAGGGTGATTGCTTTCATTATAAGGAGAGCTGCCTTGGTCTGACCAGGCATGTGAAAAGTATTACATGGGAAGAAAGAGAGAAATACCGGCCCTGTAGCCGGTGTGGGGAGATGCAATGAGTTATGTGTGTTTGATGCTTTATTTTGGGCTACTCAGTATCTGGGATGTGAAGAGAAAGGAAATACCGGGAAAGCTTTTGCTTTCCGGACTTTTGACCGGGCTGGCATATGGAATCTTACAGGAAGAGGGCTGGCTTGTGCTTATGGGGATCATTCCCGGTGTGCTGTTGATATTCATGGGCTTTCTCACCAGAGAAAAGGTGGGGTATGGAGATGGGGTAATGGTGATTATTCTGGGTCTGGTGCTGGGCTGGCCGGACAGCTTTCTGGTATATATGCTTGCCCAGTTTGGAGTACTTTTATTTGCCATAGGGCTGCTTGCAGTGAGGAAGGTTCCCAGGGATGAGCAGATTCCCTTTGCCCCCTTTCTGGCAGCAGGATTATTTATTGTTAATATGGGAGGTTTATTATCATGAAAGGATATATGACAGTGGAGGCAAGTCTGGTGTTGCCCCTGGCCTTTGGAATGATGATGTTTGTGCTTTCCCTGCTCTTTTATTCCTACGACAGGTGTCTTCTGGAGCAGGAGGTAATGTCCCTGTTAGTGGGGAGTGAGTATCTGGAAGGGGAAGAAAAGGCTTCTCTTTTGGAGCAGGAAATAGAAAATTGGTATCTGGATAAGTATGTATGGATGGATATCGCTGTACGGGAGCTGGTGGCTTCCGATAACCGTGTGAAGCTGACGGTGGAGGGCAGGTATACGGGGCCTTATTTTCCGGATATGGAGATACAACGGAAGGTGACAACGCTATCGCCCACCTTCTGGATACGGCAGAAGAATAAATTAGAAAAGCAGCTTGTGGAGGGAGAAGAAGCAGATGAAAACGGAGTATATTAGGATTTTGAATTGCAATTATGAAAGACTGCAGCTGGAGCACGCCGTGGAGGAGCGACGTTACCAGTATTGTATTTTGGGGAGAGGAGGTATCCGGTATTTGCTTCCCTGTAGCCTGCGGATTCTGGATGAGGAGTATTATTTATATTATGATATTTCCTCCAAGCAGAATGTAAGTCAGATATTTGAGGGAAAGAAAATTGCCCGGGAGTGGATGAAGCATTTTTTGTGTGAGGTAATGGCGATGAAGGCAGAGCTGGAGCGGTATCTGCTGGAGGATGCCTGTATTGTGTGGAATCCGGGACATATTTATCAGGATTTGGAGAGGGACGATTTTTTCTTTATGTATGTACCCTACGACCAGACGCAGCAAAGCTGGAGTGAGCTGGCGGATTTCTTTCTGGCCAATCTGGACTATAGTGATGATGAACTGGTGGAATTTACTTATCTGGCCTGTGACCATTTGCAAAACCAGGGGCTGGAATATCTGGGAGAGGGGATGTATAAGGATTTTCTGAGAATTACGGAGGCGGTGAAGGAGATGGCTTCCGCAGTTGTGGAAGAGGAGCAGCCGGTGGAGCGGAGGCTTTTATGGGAACGCCCCGCCCTTAGGGAAAAGGAGAAAGAGCGGGAGGTGCCTGGGGAGGGACATCGCCGGTTTTTCTTCTTTTGGGACAACAGAAAAAAGAAAAGGGAGGAACAGATGCTTTTTCGGCAGGATTTGCTGGAGCAGATGAATGGTTATGCTGTATGTGAGGAGACAAAATATGGCAATAAGGAAGAGCCACAGGAGGTGGCGGTGGAGGAAGAGTATGGAAAAACCATCTTTATAGAAGAGAAGGCGCCGGAAAAGGACAGAGGACTGTATCAGGAAAGTGGGGAGCTGCTTGTGAAGCTTACTCAATTCCCCTTTGTGATTGGGAAAAAACGGGATAGTGTAAATCTGGTGTTGAATGATTATTCTATAAGCCGTGTCCATGCACGAATTGTGGAGATTGGAGGAGAACATTATTTGGAGGATTTAAACTCTACCAACGGAACCTACAAAAACGGGCTGCGTCTTCAGCCCTATGAGAAGCGGAAGCTGGAGGAGCATGATGAGGTACGGCTGGGGAAGCTGGAGTACACATATCGCTAGAGTACACTTTGCCGCGGTAGTTGACGAAATGGGGCAAAGAGTGGTACATTTTTCTATATAGGATTTATTCAGACGGCAAAAGGATGGGAAGAAATGACAAAACGCAGAGAGGATGTTCCTTTTATAAGTATTCTGCTGACCGGGATAAATGTAGTTGTTTTTCTGATGAGCCTTCGGTCAAAGGATCTGCTTTGGGGGAAAGGTCTTTTGGGAGTATCGGAAGTGCTGGAAAATGGGGAGTATGAAAGAATGCTTACTTCCATGTTTCTTCACGCAGATGCAGAGCATTTGTTTAACAATATGCTGATACTGCTGTTTCTGGGAGCGATGCTGGAGAAGGAAATCGGTCATATACGATTATTTGTTGTGTATATGCTTTCCGGACTGGTTGGAAATGCTTTGTCCATGGGAATGCAGATAGTCAGTGGTGATTTTCATTATTCTCTGGGAGCCAGTGGCGGAGTATTTGGGCTGGATGGCCTGCTTCTTGCCATGGCGGTGTTTGCAGGAAAGAGATTTCCCCATGTTACGCCTCAGAAGGTGGCCATAATGCTTCTACTTTCCCTTTACAGTGGATTTCGAAGCAGTGGTGTGGATAACTGGGCCCATGTGGGCGGCCTGCTTGCCGGATTTTTGTCAGGTGCTGTAATTTGTTTCATATTATATAGAAAAGATAGGAGAACCATTAGTGAATATTAATATCTACTACGGCGGAAGAGGAATTATTGATGACCCTACACTTTTTGTACTTAACAAGATGCAGGAGGTGCTGGAAGAACTCAATGTGAAGGTGACCCGTTACAATTTGCATGAGAGTAAGGGGACGATTACTACGCTGCCCCAGACCTTAAAGGATGCAGATGGAATTATCCTTGCAACTACCATTGAGTGGTATGGCATTGGCGGCTATATGCAGCAGTTTTTGGACGCCTGCTGGCTTTATGGGGATAAGGAGAAGATTGCCCAGATTTATATGTGCCCTATTGTTATGTCAACCACATATGGTGAGAGGGAAGGTAAAATGCATCTTTCCAATGCCTGGGAGGTTCTGGGCGGTTTGCCCTGCAGCGGTATCTGCGGTTATGTGGCGGACAACGTAAAGTTGGAGATGAATCCTCAGTATGTGACCATTATTGAGAAAAAAGCGGAGAACATGTACCGCACTATCAATCAAAAGGTTCCCAGCTTCCCGGCAAGTAATTTGGTAGTGAAGCAGATGGTGTCAATCACTCCGAATTTTGATTTTACTCCACAGGAGACGGAGCAATTGTCCATGTATGCTTCAGACGCTATGTATGTGCAGAGACAGAAGGAAGATATTCAGGAACTGGCGAACCTCTTTAAGGATATGATGGCAGATAAGGCTTCGGATGAGGAAGCGTATATTAAGGAATTCCGGAATGCATTTAAACCGCAGCCGGGTGTCAGTGCCTTTTTCAGCTTTAAGATGGATGGAAAATCCCCTGCTCTTTTAGTGAAAGTGAATGGTTCCCGACTGGTTTGCGAATACGGAGACGGGGACAGTGCAGATGTTGTGGTGATGCTTGACCGCAATGTACTGGAGGATTTATTGGTGGGCAGAATGACCTTCCAGAGAGCATTTATGTCCGGTGCCATGAAGATTAAGGGCGAATTTAATGTATTCAGAGCTTTGGATCAGTTATTTGTATTTTCATAAAAGATGTGAAGGAGAGATAGATAATTATGATGAAGGACGATTGTATTTTTTGTAAGCTTGCAAATGGTGTAATTCCTACCAACAGCATTTATGAGGATGAGGACTTTAATGTGATTTTGGACCTTGCACCGGCTACGAAGGGGCATGCCTTGATTTTGCCCAAGGCTCATGCGGATAATCTGTATCAGTTGCCGGATGAAACCGCGGCAAAGGCATTCGTTTTGGCAAAGAAGTTGGTGACTTCCATGACGGAGAAGCTTTCCTGTGATGGCTTTAATGTGGTGCAGAATAATGGTTCTGTAGCGGGACAGACCGTTTTCCATTTCCACATGCATCTGATTCCCCGCTATGAGGATGACAATCAGAGAATTGCCTGGAGGCCAATGGAGGTATCCGCAGAGGCTCTTGCAGAAATTAAGAATACATTAGCGGAGTAGTAAGAATGAGAACTATCCATGTAGATGTTATAACAGAAAACATTAAAGAGATGTGCATTGAGGCCAATCATTTTCTTTCCACGGACATGAAGTGTGCATTGGATGAGGCTGTGTGCCGGGAGGAGTCACCTCTTGGAAAGCAGATTTTGGGGCAGTTGCAGGAAAATCTGGAGATTGCCGGTAAGGACATGATACCCATTTGTCAGGATACCGGTATGGCAGTTATCTTTATGGAAATTGGTCAGGAGGTACATTTTGAGGGTGGCATTCTGGAGGATGCTATCAATGAAGGTGTGCGTCAGGGCTATGTGGAAGGTTTTTTACGCAAATCCGTAGTATCGGATCCATTAATTCGAGAGAATACCAAAGATAATACTCCTGCAGTGATTTATTATGAAATGGTACCGGGGGACAGGGTGAAAATTACCGTTGCGCCCAAGGGCTTTGGAAGTGAGAATATGAGTCGGGTGTTTATGTTAAAGCCTTCTGATGGAATCGATGGCGTAAAAAATGCTGTACTTACCGCTGTGCAGGATGCTGGCCCCAACGCCTGCCCGCCCATGGTTGTAGGTGTGGGAATTGGTGGTACCTTTGAAAAGTGTGCATTAATGGCGAAAAAAGCACTGAGCAGACCGGTGGATGAGCGGTCGAAGATTCCTTATATAAAGGAAATGGAGCTGGAGCTTCTGGAAAAGATTAACTGCTCCGGAATTGGACCGGGTGGTCTTGGTGGTACTACCACCGCTTTGGCAGTAAATATTAATACTTACCCTACTCATATTGCAGGACTTCCTGTGGCAATTAATATTTGTTGTCATGTGAATCGTCATGCGGTAAGAACGATTTAGGAGGCGGGAGAATGGATAGATATGTAAATGCGCCTTTAAATAGGGAAGAAGCAGGCGTTCTTAGAGCCGGAGATTATGTTTATATCACCGGAACCATATATACGGCCCGTGATGCTGCGCATAAGAGGATGTATGAAGCCTTGGAAAAAGGGGAAGCACTTCCACTGGATATGCAGAATAACATTATATATTATATGGGACCGTCACCTGCAAGAGAAGGCAGACCTATTGGCTCTGCGGGACCGACCACATCCAGCAGAATGGACAAGTATGCCCCGGCGCTTATGGATTTGGGATTGATGGGGATGATAGGAAAAGGAAAGCGAAGCCAGGCAGTGTCGGATGCCATTGTCAGAAACGGGGCGGTTTATTTTGCAGCAGTAGGTGGTGCGGGTGCTCTGTTATCCCGTTCTATCAAAGCTTCGGAAGTGATTGCCTACGATGATTTGGGGACGGAAGCAATCCGTAAGCTGGAGGTGGAGAACTTTCCGGTAATAGTGGTAATTGACAGTATGGGAAACAATTTATATGAAACAGCAGTAGAGCAATATAAAAAAGGCTTGTAAAAGGGCCTTTTTTATGACTTCGAAAAAAATATAAAAAACTGATTGACAAACAATATCTGCTTATGTATAATAACAAATGCGTCACGATTTGGCGTACAAATAAATATTGGTAGAGACGTAGTTCAGAACATGGAGAAATACTCAAGTGGCTGAAGAGGCGCCCCTGCTAAGGGTGTAGGTCGTTCACGCGGCGCGAG